>NZ_DBNGVP010000233.1:0-5989 GCF_057119385.1 Archangium sp.
GCTCCAGGCTCGTCGTCGTCTCCTCCACCGACGCCGCCTGCGTGCTCGTCCCCTGTGACAACGCCTGCGCCGCCGCAGCCACCTGCCCCGATGCCCCGGAGAGCGAGCCCACCGCGCCCCGCACCTCTCCCAGCACGCCCCCGAAGCGCTGCACCATCTCGCGCATGCCGGCCATCATCTGGGCCGTCTCGTCCCGGCCCTTCACCTCCACGGCCGTGGTCAGGTCTCCCGAGGCCAGCCTCACCGTGAGCCCCACCGCCTCGTTCAACGGCCGGGTGATGCTGCGCGCCAGCACCCACGCCAGCAGCACCGCCAGCAGCGGTCCCACGATGCCGCCCCCCACCAACATCCGCTTGACGGAGCTCACCTGGACATCGGTCACCTCGGCATTCCGCTGGTTCAGCTCCTGCTCGTCGCGGATGACGGCCATCGCCGTGCTCTGCATGAGCTCCAGGCTCTGCCGGCCCTTGCCGCTCTCCACGTAGTCGACGACGTGCTCCATCGGAACGCGTCCGGCCACCATGTCCCGGCGCAGCTTCACCTGGTGCTCGAGGTGGGGGAGGTAGTGCTGCTGGTATTGCACCATGAGCTGCTCCAGCAGCTGCTGCGCCCGGGGGTTGCTGGCCGTCAGCTTCCGCAGCTGGAGGTTGTTCTCGACGACGCTGGCCCTCCACTCGGGCAGGGCGTCGAGCAGGGACTCGTTGCCCGTGAGCGCGAACTCCGCCACCCGCTGCTCCATCTGCACCAGCTGGAGGCCCGTGGAGAGCATGGAGATCTGCACGTCGCGTGAGCGGAAGTAGTCCTGGTTGTTCACCAGCAGCAGGAAGAAGCCATAGGCCCCCCAGAGGGTGGCGGCGAGCAGCGCGACGAGGACCCCGAAGCCGAGCTGCAACTTCCGGGAGATGGTGAGGTTCTGGAGCATGGTTCTCTTTCGGAATGGAGGAAGAAGGCGCGAGCGGGCGGAGCGTCAGCTCACGGCGGGCCGCTGGCGGATGGCGGTGCGCAGCAGCGTGGGCACGTCCAGGACGAGCCCCACGCGGCCACTGCCGAGGATGGTGGAGCCGGACACGCCGGGCAGGTGGCGGAAGAGCCGGCCCAGGGGCTTGAGGACGCACTGGCCCTCGCCGAAGAGCGCGTCCACCACCAGGCCCGCGCGGCTGCCCCCGTGGCCCAGCACGACGACGCTCTCCCGGCCCGCCGCGGGGCCCTCCACGCCCAGCATCTCGCGCAACCGCAGGTAGGGCAGCGCCCGGCCGCGCAGGTTCAACACGCCGGCCCCCGGCTGCCCGGTGCGCTCCACCGGCAACTCCAGACACTCACGCACCGCCTCCAGCGGCAGCACGTACGTCTCCTCGCCCACCCCCACCGAGAAGCCCTGGATGGTGGCCAGCGTCAGCGGCACCCGCAGCGTCACCGTGGTGCCCTTCCCCTCCTGGCTGCGCAGCGTCACCAGGCCCCGCAGCGCCTCCACGCTCCGGCGCACCACGTCCATGCCCACGCCGCGCCCGGACACCTCCGTCACCGCCTCGGCCGTGCTCAACCCCGGCAGGAAGACGAGCTCCTCCAGCTCCTCCACCGTCATCCGCTCGGGCTCCAGCCCCAGCCCGCGCGCCTTCTCCCTCAGCCTGTCATGGTGCAGGCCCCGGCCGTCATCGCTCAGCGCCACCACCAGCGAGCCTGGCTCGTGGAAGGCCCTCAGCACCAGCGTGCCGCACGCCGCCTTCCCCGCCGCCTTGCGCTCCTCCGGCGTCTCCAGTCCGTGGTCCACCGCGTTGCGCACCAGGTGCAGCAGCGGCTCGCGCAGGCCCTCCACCAGCGCCGTGTCCACCTCCACCTCCTCACCCTCCAGCACCAGCCGCGCCCACTTGCGCTCCGTCCGCGTCAAATCCCTCACCGTGCGCAGGTGCTGCCGGAAGAGCGGGCCCACCGGCACCATCCGCACCCGCATCACCTCTTCCCGCAGCTCCTCGTGCAGCCGGTCCGCCTCGAGGTGCACCTCCAGCGCCTCCTCGGCCGTGCCCGTCGCCAGCACCCGTGCCAGCCGCGTGCGGGCAATCGCCAGCTCCCCCGTGAGGATGGCGATGCGGTCCAGCTTCTCCACGTCCACCCGCAGCGTGCGCGCGCGCCGCCCCGCCGCGTCCTCCACCCCCGGCTCCTCCACCCGCGGCGCGTACACCCTTCGCCGCGCCTCCTGCTGGCGCAACGCCTCGGCGCACGCCCCCAGCCGCTCCACCAGCGCCGCGTCCTCCTCCGCCGGCCGCTCCCGCCCCGCGAGCACCTCCGCCAGCAGCTCGCGCAGCCGGTCCACCGCCGCCAGCAGCAGCGTCACGTGCTCGTCCGTCACCGGCAGCCGCCGCTCCACCAGCGTCTCCAGCACGTCCTCCAGCACGTGCGATACGTCCGTCATGCCGGTGAAGCCCATCGCCGACGCCGCGCCCTTCACCGTGTGCGCACCCCGGAAGATGGCCCGCAGCGCCTCCTCGTCCGGGTGCTCCTCCAGGGAGACGAGCGTCTCCTCCATCTGCGTGAGGAGCTCGCCCGACTCCTCGGCGAACGTGGCGAGCAGCCGCTCGCGATCCAGTTCCAAGTGTGTCCCCCTCCCTCGAAGCCGCCCGCTCAGGACGGCTTGCCGGCGGCCATGCCGCGGGCGCAGAACAAGGCCCTGCCACCTTCCGTCGCGAGCAGCTCCAGCAGCTCACGGTCCTCGGGCTCGAGGCGCGGTTTGTGGGGCAGCAGGCCGAACAGCACCATCATCCCGAGGACGTGCCCCCCCAGTCTCAGCGGCACGCACGCGCGCGGCCCGTGTGTCCGGTGGTGAGCGCTCCCCGCCTCCATCAGCTCCTCCAGCCACGAGGCGCCGCTGCGCGCCGAGCGGCCGATGGGACCGTCCTCCGCCAGTGGCAGCCGGCGGAAGCGCTCGGCGTCGATGCCCAGCGACACCCGCAGCACCAGCTCCGCGCCCTCGCGCTCGAAGATGCCCAGCGTCTCCGAGCCCACCAGGTTGATGAGCAGGTCTTGGAGGATGTCCAACAGCTCCAGCGGCTGGAGCGTCTCGTGCAGCCGCTGGGTGGCCACGCGCAGACGCACCAGGTGGGCCAGCTCCGCCTCCACCAGTCCCTGGCGCTGCACGCGCCACTGCGCGTCCTCTCTCAGCCGTTCGTTCTCCGCGCGCAGCACGGCCACTTCCGCGCGCAGGGCCTCGTTCTCCCAGTGGAGTTGCTCCCTCATGCGCGCCGCGCCTCCTCCAGGTGGCCGCGCACCTTGGCCAGCAGCTCCTCGCCGTCGAAGGGCTTGGTGATGTAGTCGGTGCACCCGCTCTCGAAGCCCTGGCGCACGTAGTGCGGCTCGCCCCGGGTGGTGACGAGGATGATGGGCACGTCCCGCGTCTCCGCGCGTGCGCGCAGGGCCCGGCACGTCTGGAAGCCGTCCATGCGGGGCATGAGCACATCCAGGAAGATGAGGTCCGGCCGCTCGGTGGAGGCCTTGTCCAGCGCCTCCTGGCCGTCCCTCGCGGTGACGAGCTCGTAGCCACAGTGGGCCAGCATCATCCGGTGCAGCAACAGCACGGTGCTCGAGTCGTCGACGAGCAGGATCTTCTTCCTGGCCATGACGTTCCTCCTGCGGGCGATGGGGGAGACAGCGGGGACTACATGAGGCCGTTGCCGCGGATGAGCTCGCGCAGCTGCATCAGCCGCCGGGGGCTCATGCCCAGGAACTGGATGCCCATGCCGAGCGGATACGAGGCGGTGCGGCGCGCGGTGTACGGGTTGGACCAGGCGACGAGGCCGGGGCCCTCGAGCACCTCGCGGGTGGTGGGCAGGTGGATGCGCAGCTCCAGCGCGGCGCCGGCGCGGGCGGGCACCAGGGTGCGCACGAAGAGGGCCCCGGGGCTGAGCGCGCTGGAGTAGCAGGAGGACCAGGAGAAGGTGCCCACCTCGCGGTACTCCACCGGGCAGACGAAGGGCACGCGCTCGTCCACCAGCAGCGCGGCGAGGTTGCGCTGGAGCTGGCCGTTGATGCGCGACAGCAGGTGGCGCGGCGCCAGGGTGCGCGAGCTCAGCCACACCTGCCCGAGCATGGGCATCTCCGTGACGTCGCCGTCCGTCACCACCACGGTGGGCACCCGGCCCAGGCGCGCCTCGGTGCGCAGGCGCTCCACGCGCATCATCTCCTCGGCCGAGGTGACGCGGGCGCGCGTGAGCAGCAGGTGGAGGGGCTCGCCGCACTCGGCCACCCGGGCCACGGCCTGCTCATGGGTGGAGGCGTACAGCAGGTGGTGGCCACACGCCTCCAGGTCCGTGCCCAGGCCCCCGGGCGTGTCCGGCGCCTCGCCCACCAGCAGCACGGTGCGCGGGGTGCGCCGCTCCATCATCCGCGGCTCGAGGGGCCCGGGCCGCTCGCGCAGCACGTCCAGGCGCGCCTGCAGCTCGGTGATGCGCACCGGGCCCAGCAGGCAGTCCTCCGCCCCGCCCCGCACGCACGCCTCCAGCAGCTCCGCCGGCGTGTGGTCTCCCACCACCACGAGGAGGGGCACGTCCCCATTCCGCGCGGGGCCTCGCAGCGCCGCGCACCCGGGCGAGCCATCCGCCGGCAGCACCCGCCAGTCCACCACCACCATCAACGGCCGGCACCGGCCCAGCTCCACCCGGGCCGCCAGCAGGTTGTCCACCGACACCACCTCGCAGCCCACCGCGCGCAACAGGGGCGTGAGGTACAGCCGCAGCTCCTTGGCCTGGTCCACCAGCAACACCTTGCGCGAGGGCTCCGCGGACACTCCGGACTGCTGGGACAGTGCGTGCGTGGCGAATGACATGTCGCTTTCCCCCCGTGGGTCCGTGCCTCCTCTCATTCCCTGACATGGACAGGGAATCCAGGAGCACTGAGAGTAAATGATATGAAAGGGAAATACGGGAAACAATGCCTGCTCGCCTCCTGTCCTCGTGAACCGGGTCCGGCCCATGGACGCTAGCGGACACTCCTCCCCCACCCGGGGGCCGCCCCCCTCGTCTTCCCTCGGAAATCCAACGATTGCGGCATCCACTACCGGACAGCGCGGGGGCTCCGCACGGAGTCGGACATGGCCCTACCGGAGGCGCTCTGTTGGGGGGTCCACAGCATTTGAAATGCTGCTTCAAGACAGGCAAAACATTCCATGTCACGGGTCGGGAATCATCCGTCTGGGCAAAAACTCTCATGCGTCGAGGATGACCCATGTAAGCAATTGCCTGCCCTTCCCCGCTCGCGAGCGGGCGGGCAGGTGGGACCCAGGCTCGAGGCGGGTCCTGTGCTGGTGACCGCGAGACCGCGCCCACCACGGGGGGCACGCGACCTGATACGTTGAGGTCCTCGGAGGTCAGATCCCGCATGTCCACACAGACTCCATGCCCCAGCCCCAGGCCCGAGCCCCCCCTTCCCCCTGGCGCCGAGGCCGCGCCGCCTCCGCCCGACACGTCCCCGCTGCCGCCCGGCACGCGCATTGGCTGGGAGGAGGTGGAGGGGGTGCTGGGCAGCGGGGGCTTCGCCACGGTGTACCGGGTGCGCAGCCCGGACGGGTACGTGTCCGCCCTCAAGCTGCTGCCACTGGACCAGGGCCCCGAGCGGGCCGCGAGGGCCTGGCGCGAGGTGTCGCTGGGCATGCGCCTGCGCCACCGCCACCTGGTGCGCCAGCTGGGCGCGGGCCAGTGGCCCCTGGAGGCGCCCCGGTACGTGTGGGTGAAGCTGGAGCTGGTGAAGGGCCCCACGCTGGAGGAGTGGGCGCCGGGGCGCCGCCTGGGCGAGGTGGTGGAGCGGGTGCTGGAGGTGGCGCGGGGGCTGGCGGTGTCGCACGAGGCGGGCGTCATCCACCGCGACGTGAAGGAGGCCAACATCCTGGTGCGCCAGAAGACGGGCGAGGCGGTGCTGGTGGACTTCGGGGTGGCCTGGCACCCGGCCTGCCCCACGCTGACGAAGGGGATGTTTCCTCCGGGCACGCTGCCCTACCGGGCGCCGG
>NZ_DBNGVP010000234.1:0-24860 GCF_057119385.1 Archangium sp.
GGTGCGAGATGGGCTTCCGCTCGCAGTGAGTCCATGAGCCGAAGAGCCGGATGCGGGAATTCCGCACGTCCGGATCCGTGGGGGGCCGGGGAGGTAACTCCCCGGTCTACCCGACCAAGTTCGTGAAGAGCGCGCCCGGGAGGTGGCTGCTGTTTCAGAAGTGCAGGCCGATGCCCGCGAATGGGCCGCCCAGCTTGTCCCGGTGCACCACCCCATCCAGGTGGCCCCGGTCATCCAGCAGCAGTCCGCGCCAGCCCGCCCTCAGCGTCAGCGTGCCCAGGTGCATCGCCAGTGCCGCCTGTCCATCCAGTTGCAGGTGCGGCAGCGGCACCCACTGCAGCCGGCCTTCCACGTCGAACGGGCCGAACAGGCACCGCTCGAACGACAGCGCCAGGCTCGGGCCGATGAAGGTGATGTCCGGCGCTCGCGCCATCGCCACGCCCGCCTCCCACCTCAGCCGCCCGTTCTCGCTCGCGATCGGGGAGAACGTCAGGGCCACGTCCGCCAGGTGGATGTGGTCCTTTCCCTCCGAGCCGTCATCCGTGTTCAGCGTCAGCGCCGTGATGTGCGTGGCCACGCCCCAGTGCCGCTCCTCGATGCCCAGGTTGAAGCCCACCGCTCCGCCTTCCTTCAGGGCGTTCGCGTCCACTCCCATCCGCACCATCACCGGATGGTTCTCCTCCTCCGGCTCCTGGGTCACCGGTCGCGGACGGTACCGTCGGTAGTACGGAACGTACGCCCCCGACATGGAGATCCACGCCATGCCCGGCGTGAGGATGGGCCCTCGGGGACGTGGGCCCTGGCCCCCTCCATCGTTGCCGCCGGAGTCCGGCGAATCGTCTCCACCCTGGCCCACCGGCGTGGCGTCGTGGACCCGGGACTTGCCCCCACTGACGCTGCTGCTGCCGTGCTCGCGGGAGTTCCACCCGGAATAGCCGGAGCCCGAGGAGCGCGAGCCGCCGGACGAGGACGAACTGGAGCCCGACGAGCGCGAGCCGCCGGACGAGGACGAGCCTCCTGATTTGCCGAAGCGGGCCTCGGCCACGGTGGGGGTGAAGAAGCACCCGGCCGCCAGCGCGGCGCACAGTGTCTGCTTGGGAGAGGGCAGGGGATGCCTCCTGGGAATGCGGTTCCTCGCCGCTCCATCCAAGCACTTTTCCCGCCCCTCCGGCCGCCCCTCCCCAGCGGGTGACGCATGCCCGACAGGGTGAGTGTCCATGTCAGGAACCCCGCCGGGGCGAGTGTCATCCGGCACACGGCGGCACCCGCACGCGGAGTGGTAGCCTCCTCCCCATGTTGTTCTTCGACCTGGAGGCCTACGCCCCTCCCGATGACCGCAACGCGAGTCTCAGCTCGCTCACCGTCAACCCCGCGCGCCCGGGTCACCTGCTGCTGGGTGGATGCTTCTTCAGCAAGCGCTTCGAGGACCCCATCCCCGACGCGCCCGAGGTGCAGGGACTCTGGCTCTGGAACTTCGAGTCCGAGGCCGCGCTGCTCTCGGCCATCAAGGCCCGCTTCGAGGAGGAGTGGCGCCGCCAGCGCGAGGAGAAGGTCCGGGTGATGGGCAAGCCGGCCACGGACCTCGTCGTGTGCGGCGCGGGCATCGCCAAGTTCGACCTTCCGGCGCTCTACTGCCGCTCCGTCTTCAACGAGATCGCCAGCCCGGCCGAGCTGTTCGAGGTCTTCTTCAAGTCCCGCCCCATCGACCTCGCCAACGCGGCCAGCTTCCTCTTCCCCAAGGAGACCCTCCTCTATCCGAAGACGACCCGCGAGATGGCCGGACGTCTGGGATTGCAGGAGCGCAAGGGCTCCAGCAAGGGCGTCTGGGAGAGCTACGAGAGCCGCGACTACGCCGCCATCGAGCAGCGCACCGAGCAGGAGTTGCGGCTCGTCCTGGAGCTCTACAAGCGCCTGCAGGCGAAGATGACCCGGGCCTCCCCGTGAGAAGCGGGGCAGGCGGGCAGGCGCGAGGAGGACGGGGACGCTCTCGAAGCAGGTAGGGGGGCCTTGCAGATGGCGGGGCCCTGTCCCGTGGGACAGGGGAGAGGGAGGATACTGGAGGTCCCCGCCGCCGGGCTGCCGAGGGACCTGGGATTTCCCCTCTTCGCGTCGTGTGGGCCGTCGTGCGAGCATGCACGGGTGGTGGTTCGGCACGAGGCCCGGCGATGACGATTCGCGCCAAGGTGTTCCTGTTCGCCTTGTTGGCGGTCGGGCTCGTCTGCCTCATGGGCGTCCACCTCTACGTCGGAGCCCAGAAGGGCCAGTACATCCGCGAGCAGCTCACCGCCATCCAGGAGCAGCGCGACGCCTATGTGCGGTTGCACGCGCTGGCCTGGCCCTACCTGAACATGCTCGCCCAGAGGCGGCGGGTGGAGGGCAGCACCGCGCTCGCCCAGCGCGAGTTGATGCTCGAGGTGGATGAGGAGCTGGTGCTGCTCGGGGACAGCCTGTCGCGCGAGGAGCGCTGGCTGGGCGACAGGTCCGAGGAGGCCGAGCGGCAGGAGCAGCAGGCGCTCCGCGACGCCATCCGGCAATGGTCGGAGTGGGCCGCGGCGCGGGTGCGTGCCCTCCCCGAGGGCAGCTCGGTGGGCTCCACGCTGGAGTGGTTGCTGTACTCCCAGTTCGAGCAGACCGTGGGCCAGCGCCTCCAGGCCCTGCAGCAGGCCGAGCTGGCCGAGATGGACGAGCTGCGGCGCCGCTGGGACGAGAACGTCCAGCTCACCCAGCAACTGGCGCTCGTCTTCCCCGTCATCTGCATCGTGCTCGTGCTGGCGCTCGCCTTCGCCATCCTCACCCCGCTGCAGCGCTCGCTCCAGGGGCTCATGGGCGTGGCCGAGCGCATCGGGCGGGGGGACTTCGACATCCAACTTCCCCGGGTGGGCCAGGACGAGCTGGGCCGGCTCACGCGCGCCTTCGACCGGATGGCGCGCGAGCTGCGTCAGCTGCTCGAGGAGAAGCAGCGGCTCATCCGCGCCGAGGCCGAGGCTTCCGAGCGCGAGGCCCGCCGCTACCACGCCCTGCTCGAGGACACGGTGCGTCTGCGCACCGCCGAGCTCGCCGACGCCAACGTCCGTCTCCAGGACAGCCTCCAGCAGCTCCAGTCCGCCCAGGAGCAGCTGCTCTTCGCGGACCGGCTCGCCGCCGTGGGCCGGCTCGCCGCGGGCGTGGGCCA
Source organism: Archangium sp. (assembly GCF_057119385.1). Classification (NCBI taxonomy): domain Bacteria; kingdom Pseudomonadati; phylum Myxococcota; class Myxococcia; order Myxococcales; family Archangiaceae; genus Archangium; species Archangium sp. Next base: position 3,173 of record NZ_DBNGVP010000234.1, read on the forward strand.
TGAAATCAACAACCCGCTCGCCTTCATCCTCGGCAACCTGCGCTACGTCCACCAGGAGCTGACGGAGCTGTCCGGCGCTCCCTCCTCGGAGGCCCGCGAGGAGATGATCTCCGCGCTCGCCGAGGCCTGCGAGGGCGCCGAGCGCGTGCGCCTCATCGTGCAGGACCTCAAGTCGCTGTCGCGGCCGGATGACGTGGTGCTCGGCCCGGTGGACCTGGCGGAGGTGGTGCGCGGCTCGGCCAAGATGGCCCGGCACGAGGTGAGGGACAGGGCCCGCCTGGTGGAGGACTGTGGCGCGGTGCCGCCCGTGCACGCCAACGCGGCGCGCCTGGGCCAGGTGTTCCTCAACCTCATCATCAACGCGGCGCACGCGATTCCCCCGGGCCGGGTGCGGGAGAACGAGATTCGCGTGGAGGCCCGGCTCTCCGCTCCGGACCGTGTCACCGTGGCGGTGGGTGACACCGGCGCCGGCATCCCCGCCGAGAACCTGCGGCGCATCTTCGAGCCCTTCTTCACCACCAAGTCCGTGGGCGTGGGCACGGGGTTGGGGCTGTCGGTGTGCCACCGCATCATCACCGCGCTCGGCGGAGAGATTCGCGTGGAGAGCGAGCCGGGCCGCGGCACCCGCTTCTTCATCACCCTGCCCGTGGCCGAGCGCTCCGTGGACGCCGGGCCGTCCTCCTCCAGTCAATCCGCGGCCTGAGCTGTCCGGCGCTGGACGTCCAGTGGGCGCAAGGGGTTGGCGAACGCGGGATGTTCACCAACTTGGGCGTGCGAGTCAGCCGACATTCAGGAGGAGGACCGGATGCCACCGCGTGGAGTGAAGAGTCCGAAGCGTCAGCGGCAGTACGCTAAAATCAAACAGTCCGCGCGCAAGCGGGGCGCCAGCGAGGGCCGGGCCGAGGAGCTCGCCGCCCGCGTCGTCAACAAGCAGCGCGGCAAGTCCGGTGAGACGAAGGGCGCCTCGAAGCGCTCGGCGAAGAAGACCTCCGCGAAGAAGACGTCCGCGAAGAGCTCGTCGCGCCGGGCGAAGCCGGCCCGCGGCACCCGCAGCTCCGGAGCCAAGTCCCGCAGCCGCACCACCGCCGCGAAGTCCCGGCGCAAGTCGAGCGGCTCGTCCGGCTCGCGCTCCCGCTCGTCCGGCTCGCGCGGCCGATCCAGCTCGCGCAGCCGCTCCAGCTCCTCGCGCTCGAAGAAGTAGGCGCGCACTCCCTCCCCCACCGGGCGAGGGACGGGGTGGGGCTCTTCCCGTCACCCGTTAACTGGCACCGGTGCGTGGGGGACCAGGACGGGCTGTTCGCCTCGGCGAGCCGCGAGTACCGGCGCTCGATGAACGAGGTGGCGTACCGGGCCCGCGCGAGGCCAGCCTCATCGAGTCCCGGTGCTTCCGTCTCGGGGCGCTCAGCGGCCCAGTGCTGACTGGTACACCCGCGCGAGCGCCCGGGCCTCGTTCGCCACGCCGAAGCGCGCCCGGGCCTCCTCGGCGGCGTGGAGCCCCACCTGCCTCGCCCGCTCCGGCTCGTGCAGCAGCTGGCGCAGCAGCTCGCGCAGTTCGGCCACGTTGCCCGGCTCGAAGAGGAAGCCGGTGCGGCCGTGCTCGATGAAGGAAGGCACGTGCGGCAGCCGGCTCATCACCGTGCAACAGCCGCACGCCATCGCCTCCAGCATCACCATGGAGAAGGACTCGAAGTGCGTCGGGTTCACCAGCACGCTCAGGCCCTGGTACCAGGGCACCACCGGGCGCTGCTCCCCGGCCAGCACCAGGCGTCCGCTCGTCTGGGCACGCAGGTGCTCGGCCCACGCGCGGTCTCGCCCCTTGGCCAGCCCCACGAGCACTGGGGTCCACTCGGACGCGGGGAGCTCGGGCAGGAGGGGCGTGAGGGCCTCGACGAAGTCTCCCTGGCCCTTGCTGGGGCGGATGCGGCCCACCACGCCGATTCCCCGCCGGCCACCGAGCCCCAGTGCCTTCCACGCCGCCTCCCGGTCCGCGGGCGGGGTGAAGCGCTCCAGGTCCACGCCGTGCGGCACCAGCTGCGAGGGCCTCCCCATCCACCCCGCGCTCTGGGCGTTGAGCGTGACGAGCTGCTCGGCGAAGCGGGTGAGGAAGCGCGTGAAGCGGCCCGGCGGCTTGCCTCCGTGGCGCGTGTAGACGAGCCGCACCTCCCGGCCCACCCACCGCAGCAGCAGCCCGGCCAGCAGCTCGTTGTTCCGGTGCGCGTGCCACACCACCGGCTCCTGGCGGATGCGCCGCCACAGCTCGCCCCAGGCGATGCGCGGCACGTCCTCCTCCAGGTTTCCCCCTACGGCCCGCGTCTCCATCAACCGCGCCAGCTCGGTGACGATGCGCTCGGTGTGCGCGGTGACGCCGGTGCGGCGCCGGTGGAAGTGGGGGTGAACGACGAGCATGGCGCCGCTGTCTGTACCCGATGCCAGATTCGGTGGCATCTGGCGTCTGGCGCCTGAGTTCCCCCACTTGTGGTGCCAAGGTGTGTCCATGCCTACCTCGGGACAGCGGAGTGGGCACAGGGGGTTCAACCCGGGAGGCGTGGCACCCTCACCCCGTCCCTCTCCCGGAGGGCGAGGGGAAATGGGCGCGGTCCGCCCGCCCGTGGAGCGGCCGGGCCCTTGTCTCCGCGGGCCCCACCGTGAAGAAGGACCCGAGGTCAGAGGTTGACTCCAGGAGGTTACCTCCGGAGTCATCATGGACCGTACGGGCAGTGCAGACCTTCCCCTCCACTCGGGCCGCGTGCCGGACTGGCTCGCCGAGCGCATGGCGCGCATGAGCCGCGTCCTCGTCGAGGCGCTCGTGCTCCACTACGGCCGCCACGAGGTGCTTCGCCGGCTCGCCCACCCCTTCTGGTTCCAGTCCCTCGGCGCCGTCATGGGCATGGACTGGCACTCCTCGGGCGTCACCACCACCGTGCTCGGCGCCCTCAAGCGCGGCCTCACCCCCGGCGGCCGTCAGCTCGGCCTCTACGTCGTCGGCGGCAAGGGGCTCCAGGCGCGCCGCACCCCCGACGAGCTGCGCATCATCGGCGATCGCGTGGGCATCGACGCCGACGCGCTGATCCGCGCCAGCCGCCTCGCGGCCAAGGTGGACAGCGCCGCCGTGCAGGACGGCTTCGAGCTGTATGCCCACAGCCTCATCCTCTCGGACGACAACGCGTGGGCCGTGGTGCAGCAGGGGATGAACGCCGAGGCCCGCCAGGCCCGGCGCTACCACTGGCTCTCCGAGGGCCTGGGCAGCTTCGTGGACTCGCCCCACGCCGCCATCGAGGGGCCCAACCAGGGCGTCATCCTCAACCTCACGGACAGGCGCGCCTCGCGGGCCCGGGCCGCGCAGGTGGAGCTCGTCTCCCAGGGGCCTGACGTGGTGCTGGGCGCCCTGCGCAAGCTGCGTCCCCAGTCCGCCCCCGAGCCCGTGCCCTTCACTCCGCCACTGCCCCACCTCCAGATGCCCGTGCACGAGGAGGTGACACGCGACGACGTGGTGCTGCGCCGGCTCCACGGCACGCTGGCCGCCGCGGCCGAGCAGGGCCCTCGCGACTTCGCTGAGCTGCTCCTCACCCCCGGCGTGGGCGCGCGCACCGTGGCCGCGCTGGCCAGCGTGGCCGAGGTCCTCCATGGCTCGCCCTCGCGCTTCACGGATCCCGCGCGCTTCGCCTTCGCCCAGGGTGGCAAGGACCGGCAGCCCTTCCCGGTGCGGCTGGATGTCTACGACGAGACGCTGCGCGTGCTGCGCTCGGCGGTGGACGCGGCGAAGCTCGGCAACGACGAGCGGCTCCAGGCCATCCGCGAGTTGGACCGGCAGGCGCGGCGGCTCGAGTCCGTGGTGTCCGCCACCCCCACGGGCGCTTCCTTCGAGGCGCTCGTCGAGGAAGGGTGGAAGGACGTCCCCGAGCTGCTGCCCACGCACGGGCCTCCGCGCCGGCCCTCGGGACGTGCCGGCTGGCGGCGCCGCGGGGCCCGGAAACAGCTGGAGCTGCCGGGCCTGGACGAGGAGACGAAGGGGGACTCCTCCCGTCAGCCAGGGTAACGGTCATCGCTCAATCCAGGGCAGCTCACCCGGAAGCACCACGTCCACCCCAAGTACCTGGGTGGTGCCGAGGACGGCCCGACGGTGGACCTGGACCCCGCCTACCACCAGCTCATCACCAATGCCTTCCGCAAAGAGTACAGGTACGGCCAGGGGGAGCTTCCATCTGCGGCGGAGCAACAGGACATCATGCGACAGGTCTATTCCCGCTACCCTCTACCGGGCATCCACTTGCAACCATGAGAGAAATACTCGAACTCAGGACATCGGAGGAGAACGCCGCGCTCTACGTGCCTCCAGGCGTGGGTGAGACGCTGGGGCACGTGCGCCGCCTGCTGCTGGAGGTGAGCAATCCGCTGGTGGAGCAGCTGCGGGCCATCGAATGGGAGTACCGCGCCCGGGGCACCACGCTCTTCAGCATGTGTGTCGTGGAGCGTCACTACACGCAGCGAGAGCTGCGGGCCGCCGAGTACGTCATGGTGGGGTTCTGGCCCTTCTTCCAGCCCACGGGCGCGGAGTGTGGCACCCGCTACGATGAATCCGCTGCCTGTCCCCATTGTGGCTCCGGGGCCCGGCAGGTCAACGAGCTGCACCTGGAGTTGCGCCGCATCCCCAAGAGCCGTGACCTCTCCATCACCATGGGAGGGGAGTACGTCATCACCTCCCGGCTCGCCGAGGTGCTTCGCCAGCACCGCATCACTGGCTACGAGCTGCATCCCATCGTGAGCAGGGGTGGCAGGCCGACCCTGGACCATCACCAGCTTGTCCTTCCCTCGGCCACGGCCGAGGTCGTACCTCCCACCCACGCAGGAGGGAGCTATCTCTACCCGGAGCCCGACTCGAGCCGCTGCCCCGAGGGTCATGTCCTGGGTCACCGGTTGCTCTCCCCCCTGTATGTCTCGCGCGACAGCGTGGGGGAACTGGACTGGGTGTTCACCCGGCAGAAGTTCGGCATGCGGGGAGGGCTCTTCCATCCCCTCCCGAGGATGATCGTCACCCAGCGGCTCTACCGCCTGCTGGCGGAGCAGAAGGTCCGTCACCTCCATGCCGAGGTCGTCCACCTCGTCTGAGGCGTGCTGGCGGACGCTTCGCCCCGGCCTGGTCGGGGACTCTCGGGGTGTTCTTGCGTGGTGGGCGCGATGCGAATGCTAGCGTCCCGGCCTCATGAGACGACATTCGGGGTACGGGTTCCTGCTGGGGTGGGTCCTCCTCCTGGCGTGTGCGGGGACTCCTGCTCCTTCCTCGTACGAGAGCACGGGGAGTGGGGAGCCGCAGGTCCTGGCCCTGGGCCCCCGGTTCCGCTTTCCGCGTCCCGCGAAGCCGCCCGCGCCCAACAAGCCACTTCCGGCTCCGAAGGCCGAGCCTCCCCCTGCGGCGGCCCCCGCGTCGCCCTCCTCCTCCGCGGCGAAGCCGCCCGCGGCCCAGACACCGGCTCCGCAGAAGCCCGCCGCGGCCAATCCCACGGCCCGGGGCTTCCTGGACCCGAAGCTGGCGCGCTCGCTCTTCGACCAGGGCATGGCGGAGGCGAGGAAGCGCTTCCCCCACCTCCACGGCAAGCCGAAGCAGAAGCACCATGTCCACCCCAAGTACCTGGGTGGTGCCGAGGACGGCCCCACCGTGGACCTGGACCCCGCCTACCACCAGCTCATCACCAACGCCTTCCGGCAAGAAGCCAGATATGGGCAAGGCCTCCTGCCGGAGCTCGCGGATCTGCAGGAGATCATGCGGAGGGTGTATTCCCGCTATCCTCTGCCGGGCATTCACTTCCAACCATGAGAGAGATTCTCGAGCTCAGGATGCCGGAGGAAGAGGCCAGGCGCCATGTGCCTCCAGGCGTGGGGGAGACGTTGCCGCTGGGGCACGTGCGCCGCCTGCTGCTGGATGTAGACAATCCGCTGGTGGAGCAGCTGCGGGCCATCGAGTGGGAGTACCGCGCCCGGGGCACCACGCTCTTCAGCATGTGTGACGTGGAGCGCCACTACACGCCGCGAGAGCTGCGGGCCGCCGAGTACGTCATGGTGGGGTTCTGGCCCTTCTTCCGGCCCACGGGCGCGGAGTGTGGCACTCGCTATGACGAATCCGCTGCCTGTCCCCATTGCGGCTCCGGGGCCCGGCAGGCCAACGCGCTGCACCTGGAGTTGCGCCGCATCCCCAAGAGCCGCGAGCTCTCCATCACCATGGGAGGCGAGTACGTCATCACCTCCCGGCTCGCCGAGGTGCTCCGCCAGCACCGCATCACCGGCTACGAGCTGCGTCCCATCGTGAGCAGGGGTGGCAGGCCGACCCTGGACCATCACCAGCTCGTCCTTCCCTCGGCCACGGCCGAGGTCGTACCTCCCACCCACGCAGGAGGGAGCTATCTCTACCCGGAGCCCGACCCGAGTCGCTGTCCCGAGGGCCACGTTCTCGGACTCCGGTTGCTCTCGGCCGTGTATGTCTCGCGCGACAGCGTGGGGAACCTGGACTGGGTGTTCACCCGGCAGAAGTTCGGCAGGCGGGGAGGGCTCTTCCATCCCCTCCCGAGGATGATCGTCACCCAGCGGCTCTACCGCCTGCTGGCGGAGCAGAAGGTCCGTCACCTCCATGCCGAGGCCGTCCACCTCGTCTGAGGCGTGCTGGCGGACCCTTCGCCCCGGCCTGGATGAGGACACCTCCGGTGGCCCTTCCGCTCACCCCGGGTAAAGGATTCCGCTGACGCTCGCTCCCCTGGAGGGCGAGGGGCCGGGCCGGGCAGGGGACGCGTACGGTGGCGGACAACTGTTGGGTTCCAGGGTGGGACGGAGCGGCGGGAGGGAGGGGGCAAGGCGGTAATCTGTCCGGTGGCGCCTGTCCCCCCCAGGCGAGTAGGGAGCCCTTCATCGTGACGAGCAGCAGCCACTCCGCCCCTTCCGCGAGACGGGGGACCCAGGACAAGCGGGCCTCACCTCCCCGGCTGGACGGACGGGTGCTGGTGGTCGACGACACGGAGGCCAAGCGCTACCTCCTCGCCCAGACGCTGCGCCTGGCGGGCATGGAGGTGGTGGAGGCGGTGAGCGGCAAGATGGCCCTGGCCGCGGCCCTGTCCGGCCCCGACGTGGTGGTGCTGGACGTGTGCCTGCCGGACATGAGCGGCTTCGAGGTGTGCCGCCGCCTCAAGGAGGACCCCGCCACCTCCGCCATCCCCGTGCTCTACATCTCCGCCCTGCTGCAGGACGCGGAGCTGGAGGAGCGGCTCTTCGAGGACGGCGCGGACGGCTACATCCCCCAGCCCATCGATTCGCGCCACCTGGTGGCGCAGACGTGGGCCCTCATCCGCATGCGCCGCGCGGAGCAGGCCCGCCAGCGCGAGCGCGAGGAGGCCCAGGCCGACAAGGCCCGGCTGCAACGCGAGCTGGAGCGCTCGCGGGCCCGCGCTCGCCGGCTCACCGAGTCCGGCCTGGTGGGCATCCTCTATTGGGACCTGGACGGCTCCGTCCTCGAGGCCAATGACCTCTTCCTGGCCATGGTGGGCTACACGCGCGAGGACCTGGAGCGGGGCCTCATCGACTGGCGGAAGATGACGCCGCCGGAGTGGGCGGTGCCGGACGCGTGGTCCATCGAGAAGCTGCGGGCCCAGGGCTTCAGCGGGCTGTACGAGAAGCAATACGTGCGCAAGGACGGCTCGCGGGTGGACGTGATGCTGGGCTCGGCCGCCTTCGACGGCGAGCCCCACCGCGGCGTGTCGATGGTGGTGGACCTCTCCGAGCGCCGGGAGGCCGAGCGCCGGCTCAATCACCTCATGGCGGAGCTGGGGCAGAGCGAGACCCGGCTGCGGCTGGCGCTCGACTCGGCCGGGCTGGGCGCGTGGAGCTACGAGCTGGCCACCGGGCAGCACCACTGGGACGCGCGCGCCAAGGAGCTGTTCGGGCTGCCGCCGGAGGCCCCGGTGGACCTGGAGGTGTGGCGGGCGGCGACCCACCCGGAGGACCGGGCGTGGGTGGCGGCGGGCGTCCGTCGCGCGCTGGCCGGGGAGGCCGGGGGCTCGTTCTCGGCGGAGTACCGGACGGTGGGCGCGCAGGACGGGGTGTTGCGGTGGATCGCCTCGCGGGGCCGGGTCCTCTTCGGCGCGGACGGGCGGGCCACGCGGCTGTCGGGCACCTACCTGGACATCACCGAGCGCAAGCTGAACGAGCAGCGCGCCGCGGAGCTCCAGTCCACCACGGCCGCCTTCGCGCATGCGCTCACCCCCCAGCAGGTGGGCGAGGCCCTGGTGTCTCATGGGCTGAAGTCCCTGGGCGCCTACGCGGGCGTGCTCAGCCTGGTGGAGGGCGAGCGGCTGCGCATCTCCAGCTACTTCGGCTATCCCCACACCCTCCTGCACGAGTTCGGCCTCTTCCCGCTGCAAATCCGCACGCCTTCCACCGTGGCCGTGCTCGAGGGGCGGACCCAGGCCGTGCAGGCCACCGGGTCCCTGGCGTGGGAGTGGCCCGAGTTCGCCCCCTCCGTGCGGGGCAGCCGCAGCCGCACCTGGTTGAGCACGCCGTTGAAGGTGGGGGAGCGGGTGGTGGGCGTGCTGGGGCTGAGCTTCGCCTCGCTGCGCCGCTTCAGCGCGCAGGAGAAGGCCCACCTGGAGTCGCTCTGCGGGCTGTGCGCCCAGGCGTTGGAGCGCGCCCGGCTCTACGAGGAGGAGCGGCGGGCCAAGGACGAGGCCCGGCAGCGCTCCGAGCTGGAGCAGCAGTACCTGGGCGTGGTGAGCCATGACTTGCGCAACCCCCTGGCCTCCATCTCCCTGGGGGCGCGCACGCTGCAGCGCCTGGAGCGGCCGGCCCCGGAGACGGTGCTGCGCACGGCCGGGCGCATCGCGAACAGCGCGGACACCATGGGGCGCATGGTGTCGGATCTGCTGGACTTCACGCGCGGGCGGCTGGGCGGCGGCCTGCCGCTGGAGCGCGCGCACAATGATCTCGTCCTGCTGTGCCAGGAGGTCATCGACGAGTTCTCGGTGACGCACCCGGACCGGCGCATCCTCCTGGAGGGAGACGCGCGCTGCGAGGGCTGGTGGGACGGCGAGCGCATGCGCCAGGTGCTCTCCAACCTGTTGTCCAACGCGCTGAGGCACTCGCGGCCAGGGTCGCTGGTGTCCGTGCGGGCGCGGGAGTTGGAGGGAGAGGTGGAGCTGGCGGTGTCCAACGAGGGCGAGCCGATTCCCTCCGAGCTGCTGCCGGTGCTCTTCGAGCCGTTCCGCCGGGGCCTGTCGGCGTTCCGCCCCGCGGGCAGCCTGGGGCTGGGGCTCTTCATCGTGCACCAGGTGGCGATGGGCCACGGCGGCCGGGTGGAGGTGGGCTCGGCCGGGGGCGTCACCTCCTTCACCGTGCGGATGCCGCGCGGAGCATAGGCGCGGCATTCACCCGGGGCGCGCTACTTGCCCGGCGCGCGCCGCAGCGGGAGGAACTCGGGCCGCCACATCTCCGCCTCGAGCAGGCCCTCGAGGTCCTCGGGCAGCTTGCGCTGGGCCACCTCCTCCTTCACCGCCTGCCGCATGACGGCGATGGCCACCTGCCGGCTCGCCGCGCGCAACCGGTCCATGCGCGGGTACAGCGCGCCCTGCGCCAGCCGCGCCCCGTCCGTGTAGTCCGCCAGCGCCAGCGACGCCGCCGTCAGCATCCCGTCCGTCACCCGCTTCGCCCGCGTCAGCAGCACGCCCAGCCCCAGTCCCGGGAAGATGAAGGCGTTGTTGCCCTGGCCCACCGGGTGCGGCGCCCCGTCCCACTCCACGTCCTCGAAGGGGCTGCCCGTGGCCACCAGCGCCTTGCCCTGCGTCCACTTGTAGATGTCCGCCGGCACCGCCTCGCTGTTCGCCGTCGGGTTGCTCAGCGCGAACACCACCGGGTACGGCGTGTTCGCCGCCACCGCCTTCACCACGTCCTCGCCGAACGCCGACCGCTGCCCGCTCAGCCCCAGCAGCACCGTCACCTTCGCCTCCCGCGCCGTCTCCAGCAGGCTCGGAATGCCTCCCTGAAGCTTCCACCCCGCCACGCGCGAGGGCTCGTGCGCGAACTCCAGCTTGTACGGCTCCAGCCCCTTGCGGTCCTTCAGGATGAGGCCCTTGGAATCAATCAGGTAGATGCGCTCGCGCGCCTGCTGCGTGCTCAGGCCCTCGCGCTCCAGGCCGCGGACGATCTGCCGCGCCACGCCCACGCCCCCGGCGCCCGCGCCGTGCACCAGGTACACCTGCTGGCCGAGCGTCGTCTGGCCGCGCCGCGTGGCCGACAGCAGGCCCGCCAGCACCACCGCGCCCGTGCCTTGGATGTCGTCGTTGAGCGAGGGCAGCACGTCCCGGTAGCGCTCCAGCACGTCGAAGGCCTTCTGCTTGCTGAAGTCCTCCCACTGCACCAGCACGTGGGGGAAGCGCTTCTTGAGCGCCGTCACGAAGGCGTGGATGAAGTCGTCGTACTCCTTGCCCTCCATGCGCGGGCGCTTCACGCCCAGGTAGAGCGGATCATCCAACAGCTCCTTGCGGTTCGTGCCCACGTCCAGCTCCACCGGCAGCGTCACCGCCGGGTCGATTCCCGCCGCGGCCGTGTACAGGGACAGCTTGCCGATGCAGATGGCCAGGCCGCCGAAGCCCTGGTCTCCAATGCCGAGAATCCCCTCGTTGTCCGTGGCGACAATCAATTGCACGTCCGGGAAGGGCGTGTGCGCCAGCAGCGAATCGATTTCGCCGATGTTCTCCGGGCTCACCACCAGCCCGCGCGGGTAGCGGTAGATGCGGCTGAACTGCTCCACCGCCTGCGCCACCACGGGGGTGTAGATGATGGGCATCATCTCCTCGATGTGCCGGTGGAGCAGCGCGTAGAAGAGCACCTCGCTGCGGTCCTGCAGCGCGCGCAGGAAGACGTGCTTGTCCAGGTCCGAGCGGAAGGAGCGGAAGTTGGCGTAGGAGCGCTCGAGCTGCTCGTCCAGCGAGGAGACGTGCGTGGGCAGCAGGCCCATCAATCCGAACTCGCGCCGCTCCTCGAGGCTGAAGGAGGTGCCCTTGTTGAGCAGGGGCAGGCGGGTGAGCATCAGCCCCTCCAGGTGCGTCTCCAGGTAGGGGCGGCCGTTCGCGTCGAGCTTCTTCTCGTACTGTTTCATGAAGGGAAAGTCGTATCGGGGAAGGGGGGGCGCTCCCTTAACGGCTCGCCCTCGCCTTCAACAAGGTCCCCCTCCGGGCGGGCATAAGCGACGGTTCGTCTCCCCATGCGAGGCATGTACGGCGCCCCGCGCCAACGCGTCGCGTCAACCGCGCCCCACCTCATGGGTCATGCAAGTCATTCCCGCAGGGGGTGAGGGCTGGATGCACGCCCGGTATGGGAGCGGTTTCGCACGTGGAACTGGCCTCGGCGGGAGGGCACTGGTTCAATCCCGCCCTTCGGGTCCCCGTCCGCCGCGACTGGCAGAGGAATGATGAACGCACGTGTCTGGAAGATTGCCCCCCTGCTGTTCGGCTCGGGCTTCTGCTCCCTGGTGTATCAGACGGCATGGCAGCGCGAGTTGCGCCTCATCTTCGGGGCCTCGACGGCGGCGTCGGCCGCGGTGCTGGCCATCTTCATGGGCGGGCTGGGCCTGGGCGGGGCGCTGCTGGGCGGCAGGGTGGACAAAGAGAAGCGCCCGCTGGCCTTCTACGCCAACCTGGAGCTGCTCATCTCCCTGAGCGCGGCGCTGACGCCCCTGCTGGTGATGCTGGCGCGCACCGTCTACACGGGCCTGGGCGGCTCGGTGACGATGGGGCTGGGGCTCGGCTCGGTGGTGCGGCTGGTGCTCTCCGCGCTGGTGCTGGCGGTGCCCACGCTGCTCATGGGCGGCACGCTGCCGGCGGTGGCGCGCGCGGCCGAGACGGCGGAGGACGTGCGGCGCCGGGCCGTCGCGGTCCTCTACGGCGTCAACACGCTGGGCGCGGTGGCGGGCGCGGCGGCCTCCACCTTCCTCCTCTTCGAGGTGTTCGGCACCCGCAGCACCCTGTGGCTGGCGGCCCTCGTCAACGTGCTCGTGGCGCTGGTGGCCCGCACGGTGGACCGGTCACTGCCCGGCCACGAGGTGTCCACGGCCTCCGCTGACGCCCAGGCGTCCTCGCCGGCCACCGCCCTGCCGCCGCGCCGCTTCGTGCTGGGCGCCGCGGCGCTGGTGGGCTTCGCCTTCTTCCTCATGGAGATGGTGTGGTACCGCATGCTGGGGCCGCTGCTGGGTGGCTCCACCTTCACCTTCGGCCTCATCCTGGTGGTGGCGCTGGCGGGCATCGGCCTGGGCGGCGCGGCGTACGCGGCGTGGGGCCAGCAGCGCCCGGCCACCCTGCACGGCTTCGCGCTCACGTGCCTCCTGGAGGCGGTGCTGCTCGCCGTGCCCCTGGCGCTGGGGGACCGGGTGGCGGTGCTCGCCGCCGTGGTGCGGCCGCTGTCCGTCTTCGGCTTCAGCGGGCTGGTGCTGAGCTGGGCCGTCATCGCCGTGCTGGTGGTGCTGCCGGCCGCCTTCGTCTCCGGCGTGCAGTTCCCCCTGCTGCTGGCGCTGCTGGGCCGCGGCGGTGACGACGTGGGCCGCCAGGTGGGCCAGGCCTATGCGTGGAACACCGTGGGCTCCATCGTGGGCTCGCTGGCGGGAGGCTTCGGCCTGCTGCCGCTGCTGTCGGCCCCCGGGGTGTGGCGGCTGGTGGGCGCGGTGCTGGTGGGCCTGGGGCTCGTCGCGGTGGTGCTGTCGCTGCGCCAGGAGACGCCGTCCCCCGCGCGCCTGGTGCCGCCCCTGGCCTCGGCCGCGGTGGCCACCCTGCTGCTCACCGCCACGGGGCCCACCGCCGTCTGGCGCCACAGCGCCATCGGCGCCGGCCGCGCCACGGTGGAGTTCACGTCCCACAACGGCCTGAAGGATTGGGCCTCCGGCACGCGGCACTGGTTGCTGTGGGAGACGGACGGCGTGGAGAGCAGCGTGGGCGTCATGGGCGCCTACGGCCTGTCCTTCATGGTCAACGGCAAGTCGGACGGCAACAGCATCGGCGACGCGGGCACCCAGGTGATGGGCGGCCTGCTCGGCGCGCTGGCCCACCCCCACCCCCGCCGCTCGCTGGTGGTGGGCCTGGGCACCGGCAGCACCGCCGGCTGGCTCGGCTCCGTGCCGGAGATGGAGCGCGTGGACGCGGTGGAAATCGAGCCCGCCATCCTCCGCTTCGCCCGCCAGTGCGATCCCGTCAACGAGAAGGTGCTCGACAACCCCAAGGTGAAGGTGCACCTGGACGACGCCCGCGAGGTGTTGCTGGCCTCCAAGGACTCCTACGACATCATCTTCTCCGAGCCCTCCAATCCCTACCGGGCCGGCATCTCCAGCCTCTTCTCGCGCGAGTTCTACCAGGCGGTGAAGCGGCGGCTGGCCCCCGGGGGCATCTTCCTGCAGTGGCTGCAGACGTACGAGGTGGACTCGCGCACGGTGCGCAGCGTCTACGCCACGCTCGCCAGCGAGTTCGGCTCGGTGGAGACGTGGCGCACGCAGGGAGGAGATCTCATCCTCATGGCCACGGAGATGCCGCTGCGCCACGACCTGGAGCGGATGCGGGCGCGCGTGTCGCAGGAGCCCTACCGCCGGGCGCTGCCCTGGGTGTGGGGGACGAACGAGCTGGAGGGCGTGCTGTCGCACTTCATCGCCGGGCCCGCGGTGTCCCGCGCGCTGGCCGAGGGCCAGGAGGCGCTCGTCAACACGGATGACCTCTCGTACGTGGAGTTCGCCTTCGCCCGCAGCGTGGGGCACAGGGAGTCGGGCTTCTCCCACTCGCAGTTGCGGCGCGCGGCCTGGGAGCGCAAGGCGGAGCGGCCCGAGGTGCAGCGCGGCACGGCGGACTGGCAGCGGGTGGAGGAGCTGCGGATGATGGGCGGGGACGCTCCCGTCGTCGGGACGGGGGCCGGCCTGGACGAGGCCGCGCTCAAGCGGCGCCAGGCCTTCAACGAGGCGCTCAAGGACAACAACGCCCGCCAGGCGCTGCGGCTGTGGCGCGAGGGCGGGTGGCAGCCCCGGGGGCCCTCGGAGCTCACCGCCGTGGGCTCGCTGCTGGCGGTCACCGGGGACGAGGTGGCGCTCCAGCCGCTCCTCGAGCAGCTGCGCGGCATGAAGCCCTTCGATGCCGAGGCGCTGCTGGCGCGGTTGCGGCTCCAGCAGGGGCGCCTGGCGGATGCGGCCCAGTCGCTCGAGCGCGCCTTCGCCCTGCTGCACCAGACGCCCTGGCACAACCGCGTCGTCTTCCAGGACGCGCTGTCCGTGGGCATGGAGCTCGCCGAGAAGGATGCGGCGCTGGGACAGCGGATGTGGGTGGCGCTGGAGAAGCCCTTCCTCAACAACGTGGGGGAGAGCCTGCGGTTGAGCACCCGGTTGGTGCTCGGCACCCTGCTCGAGTCCGGGAAGCGGTGCGCCGAGGCGCTCGCCGCCTTCGAGCCCCACGTCCCGTGGAACCAGAAGTTCCTCGAGACGCGCTCGCGCTGCTACGTGAACACCCAGCACCCGCTGCAGGACCAGGCGCTGGAGGACTACCTGGAGTTCATGCGCGCCGAGCCGCCGCCGCTCTGGGACGACGCGCCGGGCTCCGCTCCGGCCGGGGCGGCTCCGCCGTCCGCGCCTCCGGTGTCGGACGTGGGGTCGCCGTAGTCCGGGCCCTCCCCCTCCGGGGGTCTCCGCGCTAGGGTGCGCCCCATGCCGGAGACCCCCCTCGTCTTCAACCACACCGTCCAGGGACTCTTCTCCCGCTCGTTCCCGGACGGTGTGCCCGCCGGGCTCAAGGCGCAGCTGCGCGCGGCGGGAGTGGATCTGGACAAGCCGCTGCTGCCCGCCTACCCCACCACCGTCTGGTCCCGCTGCATCGACCTGGGCGCCCGCGCCGCCTTCCCCGGCGAGCCGCGCCCCGAGGTGGCCTGGCGCAGCATGGGCGAGCGGATGATCGACGGCTACCAGGACTCGATGATTGGCCGGGCGATGTTCTCCATGCTCCAGGTGCTGGGGCCGCGCCGCACGCTGCAGCGGGCGCAGAAGAACTTCCGCACCGGCAACAACTACTCCGAGGTCCGCGTCAGCGACGTGTCCCCCACGGAGATGGAGCTGTGGTTCAACGAGACGGACGACGTGCTGCGCCACTTCACCGTGGGGCTGGTGCTCGCGGGCCTGCGCGCCGGGGGCGCCGAGGAGCCCCAGGTGCGGCTGCTCGGCGTGGACCCCAAGGGCTTCACCCTGCGCGCCGCGTGGAAGGCGAAGTGAGGGGACTCACTTCCGGGCTCACTTCCGGGGCGCGCCGCCGTAGAGCGACTCGGCGCGGTGGAAGAGCACCCACGAGGTGATGATGTATTTGTCGTGGGACTCGGGCACGTTGCCCCGGTGGGTGTGGGTGAAGCCGGCGGGGAAGATGAGCATGCGGCCCGCCTTCGATTGGAACTTCTTCTCCTGGTAGAAGAACTCGGTCTCGCCGCCCTGGTCCACGTCGTTGAGGTAGAACTGGAAGGCGAGCACGCGGTGCAGGGGCTCGCAGCTGGCGTCCTTGGGGTACACCTCCGAGTGCCAGTGCGGATAGCCGCCGGAGCCCTTGAGGTACTTCTGCACGGTGAGGTCGCCGTAGCGGTAGAGGAAGCCGACGAGCTGGTCGAAGACGGGGTCTCCCAGCTCGGCGAAGTTCTCCCGCGTGAGCGTCGTCACCTGGCCCGTCTTCGGGTGCTTCGTGGACAGCGAGACGGCGCCGATGAGGCTGTAGAGGTACTTGCGCAGGTAGCTCTTGAGCGGAGGGAAGGCCGCGTCGAGCAGCTGGCGCAGCACGGGCTGGTAGTCCGCGTGCTGGGTGAGGTTGAGATCGAAGCTGTCCTTCTTGGTGAGGTCCACGCCGCCCCCGGTGCGGCCGCGCTGCACGTGGGGGCTCTTCTCGAAGAGCTGGAGGAGGTCCTGGCACAGCCGGGGCGGAAGGACGCCGTCGTGCACCTCGATGAAGTCGGTCATGGGGCGCGGCTCAGCGGACGACGAGCAGCTCCACGTCGAAGATGAGCACCGAGTGGGGCGGGATGGCGGGGGGGCTGCCATAGGCGCCGTAGCCGAGGGTGGAGGGGATGACGAGCCGGCGCTTGCCCCCGGTCTTCATGCCGAGCAGGCCCTCCTCGAAGCCCGCGATGAGGCGGTCGCGGCCGAACGTGAACGCGAGGGGCTGGTTGCTGTCGCGGCTGGTGTCGAACCGGGTGCCGTTGGGGAGCCAGCCGGTGTAGTGCACCTCGAGGTAGCGGCCGGCGGAGGGCTCGACGGTGCCGGTGCCCACGGCCAGGTCCTGGGTGTAGAGGCCGGACTCGCCGCGGTTCATGGCGGCGAGGTCCACGCCCAGCTCGGAGGCGAAGGTCACCTTCGCCGGGTCTCCCGAGTCCGGAACGGCGCCGTCGTCACAGGCGGAGAGGGCGAGCAGCAGACACGCGGAGAGCAGCGGGAGGAGTCGTTTCATGGCCCCGGAGCCTAGCAAGGCCGGGGGCCCGCGGGTGGGGACTCACCGGGGACGGGCGCGCGGCCCGCCGCCTGCCCACTGGTAGCCCACGGTGGCACCCGAGCCGATGAAGCCCAGGGCGATGGACTTGCGGAACCACCCGAGCGCGCCGCGGTTGCCGACGACCTCCTCGAGCAGGCCGTGCACCACCACGCCGAGCAGCGTGCCCGCGGCGGCGCCGCCGAGGGCTCCGAGGAAGGCGTGGCCCCGGTTCTGGCTGCCGTCGAAGGCCAGCTCGCCCAGGCCCCAGGTGCCGAGCGCGGCGAGGGGCGGCGTGAGCACCAGGCCCGCGCCGAACGCCGCCACGTCCAGCTCGGCCCAGCGTCCACCGGCCTCGGCGGACTGGAGGAACAGCAGCCCTCCGGGCACCGAGCCCACGAGGGTGCCGGCGGCCATCTCCGCGGCCGTCACCCACAGCCGCTCTCCGCCGAGGCGGCTCGCGCCGTACACGCCCCCGAGCGGCACGAGCGAGACCGCTCCGTACGTCACCCAGGCGCCGGGTTTGACGGGAGTGTCGGCCGTGAGGTGGGGAGACGTCCGCTCCGTCTTCTCGGGCGGCGGAGTCTGCTCCGCGTCGCGAGCGGCCTCGCGGGGCTCCAGCTGGACGGGGGTGGCGGGGCACTCGACGTTCTGGACGGGCAGCAGCGAGAGCGCGGCGGGGATGCCCCGGGCCCGCGCGCTCAGCGGCGGCTCGTGCCCGGAGGGCAGGGGCCGGGCGGAGGCGGCGGACGGTGCGAGCACGGCCCCGAGCAGCGAGAGGGAGGCCAGACAGGAGGGCAGGGAAGCAGGCAGTCGCATGGTCTCCAAGGAGGGCGAGCGAGGTGGCGGCCCCGGCCCGGGAGCCGGGCAGCGGGGGCGCGGCGGCGGGCCCGTGTCGCGGGGAGGGATGGGGCGGGTGTCGCGTTTCGTCCACCCGTGCACCGGGAGGGGCGCGTCCCAGCGGACAGAGGGGAGGCCGTGCTGTCGACGGGTGGACGGAGCGCGGGCCCCCGGAGGCAGCCGCGCGGGGCGTGACTAGCTTGCGCGCGTGAAGAAGACGCCTTGGTTGATGTTGCTGCTCGCCGTGGGACTGGCGGGCTGTCCCCTGCCGAATCACCGCCTCGCCCTGCGCATCCGCGACACCGTGCCGGAGACGCCGGAGGGCATGTCGCTCGCGTGGTACCAGACGGTGGGCGTGGAGCTGGAGCCGGGCAATCAGGTGGAGCTCGTCCACAACGGCCACGTCTTCGACCGGCTGGTGGAGGAGATTCGCGCGGCGCGCTCCAGCATCCACATCCTGCTCTACATCTGGCGGCCGGGGTACCCGTCGGACCGCATCATCCAGGCGCTGCGCGAGCGGCACCCGGGAGTGGCCTGCCGCGTGCTGGTGGACCCGTTGGGGAGCATCCGCTTCGAGGAGAACGTGGGGCCGGAGCTGGTGGCGGCCGGGTGCGAGGTGCGCATCTTCCGGCCGCTGCAGGGGACCATCGCCACGTTGAACCTGAAGCGCTTCCAGTCGCGGCTGCACCGCAAGCTGGTGGTGCGC
Source organism: Archangium sp. (assembly GCF_057119385.1). Classification (NCBI taxonomy): domain Bacteria; kingdom Pseudomonadati; phylum Myxococcota; class Myxococcia; order Myxococcales; family Archangiaceae; genus Archangium; species Archangium sp. Next base: position 21,203 of record NZ_DBNGVP010000234.1, read on the forward strand.
GACGGCATCTCCGGGATGACGGGGGGCTGGGGCATCTGGAAGAGCTGGATTGGCGAGGGGCGCAAGCCGGACGAGTGGCGCGACGCGAACATCTGGGTGCAGGGCCCGGCGGCGCGAGGCCTCCAGCTGGCGTTCGCGCAGAACTGGCAGGAGGCGGGAGGCGGGATGCTGCCGGCCGAGGCCTTTCCGGAGCCGATGCCCACGCCGGGCGGGGCGCGCGCGGGCTTCGTGACGCACACGGGAGCGCCGGTGCTGACGAACGCCGAGCGGATGACGCTGCTGGCGATTGCCTCGGCGAGGAAGCGGCTGTGGATTTCCAACTCGTACTTCATCCCGACGGGGGCCATCCAGGACATGCTCATCGCGAAGGCGAAGGCGGGGGTGGACGTGCGGGTGCTGACGCCGGGGCGGCACCACGACATTGCTCCGGTGCACGAGGGCCAGCGCGCCACGTATGCGCGGCTGTTGGAGAACGGGGTGCGCATCTGGGAGTACGAGGTGTCGATGATGCACTCGAAGTCGGTGCTGGTGGATGACCGGCTGTCGATGGTGGGCTCGACGAACCTGGATCCGCTGGCGCTGAGCGCGGAGGAGGGCTCGCTGGTGGTGGACGACGCGGACCTGGCGGCGCAGCTGGCGCGGGACTTCGAGGAGGACATGCGGCACTCGGTGGAGATCCGCTGGGACTCGTGGAGGAGGCGGGGCCTGTTCAAGCGGCTGTCGGAGCGGGTGACGGTGCTGTTCGGCAAGTACCTCTGAGCGCCCCACTCGCCGCTGCGCCGGGTACCCGCTAAGCTGGCCCTTGACAGGGAGGCTTCACGGCAGGTCCGGCGTACCCGCTTCCCGTGCGCATCACCGCGGGAGGCGGTATGGACGGCTCCATCACGAGTCTGGAGGGCATTCTGGCGATGTACCAGGAGGAGCGGTTCTTCCTCATCGCCATCTGCTCCACGCTGTTGAGCATCGGGGCGTTCCTGGTGTTCGCGCTGCCGTGGACGTGGGTGGCGTACAAGAACCCGGAGTCACTGAAGAAGTACCGGGTGCAGGGGCGGGACATCCCGGTGACGCGGTGGTTCGGGCCGTCGTTGCAACGGTTGGCCGTCAACAGCCTGGTGTCCTTCCTGGGGGTGGGGGTGGCGTGGCCGGTGTTGCGGCTGTCGGGGATTCACGCGGGCGAGCTGCCAGCCTGGTACGTGATGGTGGGGCAGATCGCCTTCTTCATCGTGCTGGACGACCTCCTGTACTACTGGATGCACCGGACGCTGCACACGCGGTGGCTCTACAAGCACGTGCACTCGGTGCACCACCGCATCACGACGCCGTATGCGCTGACGGGCAATTACATGCACGCGGTCGAGTTCATGCTGACCTCGACGCTGGTGCTGGTGGGGCCGTCGCTGGTGGGGGCGCACGTGGTGACGCTGTGGGCGTGGATTGTGTTCCGGCAGTTGGAGGCGGCGGACGGGCACTCGGGGTACGACGTGCCGTGGAACCCGGCGCTGCTGATTCCGTTCTACAAGGGGCCGGCGTACCACGACTTCCACCACCGGAGGTTCTTCGGCAACTACGCGGGCTTCTTCGCGTACCTGGACAAGGTATTCGGAGGCACGTGGTCGAAGGGGTACGAGGAGTACCGGAGGGCGCGCCAGCAGCGGCCGGAGCCGGAGCCCCAGCCGCAGCCGGAGCCGTAGTTCCGCCCGCGCTGTCTCGTCTCTCCGGAGCTGATAGGATTTCTGTCAGCATTGGAGCCAGCCGTTGGAGGCGCCGATGACTTCCGCACCGCGGGTGCTGCTGCTGCTGGGGGCAGTGCTGCTCTCCACCGGCTGCGTCACGCTGGAGCCGCGACAGGGTGGCAGCACCGCGGAGGGCCCCCTCGCTCTGTCCATGTTGGGAGAGGCGGGGGACAGTACGCTCGAAACGCTCGAACTTGAGGTGCGCGGCGCCCGAGGGCTGGGCCCGGACGCCGCCCTGGCGAGCTCGGGGCCTCCCACGAGGGAGCCGCCCTCGTGCGGAGGACAGGCCGTGCCCGAGGGGTGGCCCGACTTCTCCTCCAGCCCCGAGGAGCTGCTGGCGCCCTTCCTCACGTGTACCTCGCCCGGGGAAGTGCTCGCCCTGCAGCAGCGCGTGGACATGCCGCGGCTGCTGGAGGCACTGGACGACTGGGGGGCGGTGCGCCTCGGCGCCCTGGGCCCACCGCGTGAGGACGTCGCCCGCCTGTTCAACGACAAGCGCACGTCCCTGCTGGTGAAGGCCCCCGAGGCCTATGGGCGCCTCAACGCACAGGTGCTCGCCGTCTTCATCGCCGACTCGGCTTATGACAATGACTTGAGGGAGATGCTCTTCCTGCTGGCCCGGGACAAGCGGCTGGAGGAGACCCTCGCGCTGCTGCCGGCCTTCCCGGTGGCGTTGGAGAAGCGGGGGCTGAAACCCACGGCCCGTGTGGACAGGGACGCCGAATTCACAGACGTGGGCCGGGGCATTCTCCGATTCAGCGCCGACGCGCTCTCCAGCACTCCCGTGAGCGACGGGGGCAGCGAGCTCGCCTTCTTCCCCATACGCGAGCAACTGCCGCCGGAGTACCAGGAGGCGCTCGCCAGGGCCCGGAGGGAGCTGGTGGAGCACGCCTCGGCGGGCGACATGGCGCTGAGAGCTTTTGACGACCTCACCTTTGGTGTGCCGCTGGGGGGCTACCACTTTGTCGCCAACTCCCTGCATGGGGTGGGGTTGCTGGGGCGGGGAGAGTGGGAGCAGGGCACGCGCGAGGTGGCGCCGGCGCTGGTGCTGGCCCTCGTCGGGGGGTACAGGGGAGTGCGCTACCTCGCCACGGAGGAAGGCGCCGCGGGCGTACGCGTGCGCCTGAGCACCGGGGTGGACGCTGTGAGAGCGCGGCTGCGTGCCCTGAAGGAGACGGCGCGGCAGCTGCACGGGGTGATGAACCTGCAGGGCCTGCGCGACCTGGCGGGGTACATCCGGGCCAGCCGTGAGGCAGGGCGCTTCGTGGCCGAGGGAGGGGCGGACGCCGCGCTGGCGCTGTACGAAGCACGGGGGAATGTGGCCAGGGCCCGGCCCCTGCTGTCCAGGGCCAGGCCTGGGGCCGCTGGCGCGGCGGACGACGCCGCACGTCCCTCCTCCAGGAAGACGGGAGGCGCGGAGCGCCAGGGCACCCTGGCCTCGCTGGTGGATGAGGGGGTGGGCCACACGCGCGAGGTGGTGGAGGCGAAGCTGGCTGCGGCGGAGCTCGAGGCCCCGGGCCCGCGCCTGTCCAAGGACGTGAGCGTGCTGGAGAAACACCGCCCCGCCCTCGACGCCCCGCCGCCCGAGGCCCGGGGCAACCCGCGCTGGCGCGAGTACGTGGAGTACTACCACGAGCGATGCAGGGAGGTGGAGCAGGGCAAGGCCAGCAAGGGCCCCCTGAAATGGGAAGGCTATGAGCGGCTGCGCGGGTGGTTTGCCCGGGGGCTGGCCTTCGAGCGCGACATGGTGAGGCTGCTGCAAGAGGACGCGAAGAAGCCTCGGTCACAGCGCAGCTTCCTCGGGGACTTCGACAAGCCTCCATCGACGCACCCCCGCATTGTCGCAATGGTCGCGAGATTCGGTGGTCATCACCCACCCACTCCATCCGTTCGCAGGTCGCACGCTTCCTCTGCTACAGCACATC
>NZ_DBNGVP010000235.1:0-4717 GCF_057119385.1 Archangium sp.
CGTGGTGCTGGTGGCGTGGCTGGGCGTGGACACGCTCTGGGGGCTGATGGACGGCTGGGCCGGCATGGCCATGCGGGCGCACGAGGCCACCACCTTCGAGGAGTTGCGCGAGGCGGGCGAGGGCTTCGCCCGGGTGCTGGGCACGGACGCGGCGCGGGCGATGCTGCTGGCGGTGGGCGCGTTGACGGGGCGCACCGTGGGGGAGGTGGCGGCGCGGGTGCGGGCGCTACCGGGCTACGGGCTGGCGAGCGCGCAGTGGCGGGCACAGGGGGGCGCCGCGGTGCTGGGGCGCATGGAAGTCCTGGTGGCCGAGGAGGGCGCGCTGGCGCGGGCGGTGGTGGCGGTGGAGACGGTGGCGGCCACGCCGCACGGCCCGCTGGCGGTGGTGATGCTCAAGAAGGGGCGGGGCGGCGGGGCCGCTTCCGGGATCGGCTCCTCGGGCATTGTCGCCATCCGCCACCGGGGTGGAAACCTGCAGGTCCTTCTGCCCAATGGCCAGAGGTGGCACCTGCGTCGTGGCATGTCCATCCACGACATCCCCGTCGAAGACGAGGTGGGTGACAGGCTCCAGAAGGCCGTCACCGAGGCCGCCCAGCAATGGGGGCTGCACAGACTCTCTCCGAGAGAGTCGGACGCCATCAAGGAGGCCCTCAAGAAGGGCGAATACTGGCTTGCGCACCTGTTGGAGCGCGAGGCCCGGGGCCGTTTCGTGCAACGCACGGTGAAGAGCCAATTCGACCATCTCTACGAGTTCAAACTGAGCGAAGGCATCGACGTGATTGACCATGCCACGGGCCGCCGGTATGAGATTCTCTCCGGGACGGCGTCGAACCTGGCGCGGCACGGTCGGCGCATGGCGGGCGAGTTCTTCCGGATGCTCACCTTCTGAAAGGACGGCGGATGCTTGCCAAAAAGGTCTTCTACGAGGACAAGCACCTCGAGAATGAACGGCTGGAATTGACGGACAAAGGCACCCTCTACTTCCTGGGCCGCAACCTGACGCTGAAGAATTGCACCCTGGTGCTGAAGGTGGCTGCTCGGAACCTGTTCATCCGCGAAGTCCAGTTCATCGACTGCGCCTTCGAGGTGAAGCAGGAACTGAAGAACCACCAGGACTGGATAACATCTTCACTCAAGGGCTGCCGGTTCAAGGGGCGGCTGTCGGGGTGTGACTTCGGGCACTGGCCCGAGTACGGCAAGGAGCCCAAGTACCAGCTGGGCTCCATCGAGGACTGCGACTTCTCCGAGGCGCGTCTGGACGGCTGCCGCATCATGGGGAGTGACCCCAGCACCCTGTGGTTCCCCACGTGGCCCTGCTTCACCATCCTGGACCCTGTTCGTAGAGCGCCCGAATTACTCAGCGTCAAGTGGCCGGGCTTGTTTGGTGACGTTGTCGTGGAGAATCTCCATAAGCGTCCTCCCGCCACGAGGTCCCTGTCCGAGCACGCGCCAACCATTGCCAGACGGCTGGAGACCACCCCGGAAGAACTCCGGGCAGCCATCGCGCGATTTGACTTCATTCTCTATTGACCTGGCCACGACTCTCTCTGGTGCGGCGTCCGGGCATGGCCGACGCATGGCGGGTGAGTTCTTCCGCGGTTCGACTGCATTGTCTGCGGGACGAGGAACATCCGCGACGGCTTTTGGCCGCTTCCGGAGGGTGACGCGGGGGCAGGGGTGGAGCCCGGGAGGCTCGACACCCTCACCCCGGGGGCTTGCCCCCCCTTTGAACGACGGGGGGATCCTCTCCCGGAGGGAGAGGGGTCCTGCTCGGCGAGGGGACTGCTGTTTCTCGGGACTACAGCGCCGCGATGACGGCGTCGGTGAACTCGCGGGTGGTGGCGCTGCCGCCCAGGTCGCCGGTGCGCACCTTGCCCTCGCCGTGCACCTTGGCCAGCGCGTTCTCGAACTTGCGCGCCTCGTCCCGCAGGTCCATCCAGTCCAGCATCATCACCGCCGACATCATCAGCGCGGTGGGGTTGGCCAGGCCCTTGCCCGCGATGTCCGGCGCCGTGCCGTGCACCGCCTCGAACATCGCCGTGCGCTCGCCGATGTTGGCGCCCGGCACCAGGCCCAGGCCGCCCACCAGGCCCGCGCACAGGTCGCTGATGATGTCCCCGTACAGGTTCTCCATCACCAGCACGTCGTAGCGCGACGGATCCTTCACCAGCTGCATGCACATGTTGTCGACGATGACCTCCTCGTACTGGATCTCCGGGTACTCCCGGCCCACCTTGCGGGTGCAGTCGAGGAAGAGGCCATCCGACAGCTTCATGATGTTGGCCTTGTGCACGCTCGTCACCTTCTTGCGCCCGTGCTTCCGGGCGTACTCGAAGGCGAAGCGGGCGATGCGCGTGGAGGCCTTCTCGGTGATGATCTTCAGCGACTCCACCACGCCCGGGACGATGATGTGCTCGAGGCCGGCGTAGAGCGACTCGGTGTTCTCGCGCACCACCACCAGGTCCACGTTGTCGTAGCGCGTCTTCACGCCGGGCACGCTCTTGACGGGCCGCAGCGAGGAGTACAGGTCCAGGCGCTTGCGCAGGCCCACGTTGGCCGAGGCCATGCCGCCGCCCACCACCGTGCCCGTGGGCCCCTTGAGCGCCACGCCGCTGCGCAGCACCGCCTCCACCGTCTCGTGGGGCAGGTTGGTGCCGTACTTGGCGATGACCTCGGCTCCCGCGTCCTTGAACTCGAACTCGAGCGGAGCCTTGAGCGCCTCGAGGACGCGGATGGTGGCCGCCATCACTTCGGGGCCGATGCCGTCGCCATTGATGACCGTAACCGTACGCGTATTCGCCATGGCCCGCGCTTCAAGCACAAAAGGCAGGGCCCCGAAAGGAGGAAAACGCGCTGGGCGCAGCCTGGCTAATGCGTCGATGGAGTCTGGATGGGAGGCTCGGACGCAGGCTCCGGAGGCCGGGAGGGCGTCCTGCGGCGGCCCCGGCGGCGCGGGGCGAGCGTGGCGTAGGGCCGGTAGAAGGACTCCCACAACGCGGCGCGCCGTCCTCGGGGCCGGGTGCGCAGCTCGCCCAGCGGGGCCTTGGTGAAGAACGAGGCCACGAAGAGGTAGGAGAAGACGAGCACCATCAGGAAGAAGAAGGCCATCACGAAGCCGCCGTGCATGGGCCCGATGTGCGCGCGCTCCACGAACTCGGCGAAGCTCCTCGCTGACCACGGGTGGCTGTACACCTTCACGAACCAGGAGAGCGTCAGCACCAGCAGGATGGGGCCGTACGCGCGGTTGAGGCGCGTGGAGATGGCGGAGAAGACCGAGAGCTGGATTTGTGGCCGCTCCATGAGGCCGGCCAGCTCGCGCAGGGCGTCCGGATCCACCGGCTCGCGGCGCAGCATGGGCACCCAGTAGCCTTCCTCCAGCAGGCGCACGCGGCGGATCCACAGATCGTAGTAGCGGTAGCGGCGCGCCTCGATGAAGAGGAACGAGAGCACCATGCCGATGCCCACCAGGAAGACGACGGGCTCGGCGCCGCCGGAGAAGCCGAAGGAGACGACGGCGGCGGTGGTCGTCATGGACCAGTTGGTGGTGTTGTCCAGGCGCGACCGCCAGGTGTCCGAGCGGCTGAGCTCGCCCCGGAACAGCTGGGCCATGGACGCGTCCGAGAGCGGCAGGGCCTCGTATTCGTTCTTGTCCCGCTCGTTGCCGTTACCCGCCATCGTCTGCTCTCCCCTGGTGTGTGGCCCGGACGCACGGGTGGCCGTGGTGGACCGCCGTGCCCACTCTCTCCCGGAGGAACCATGGCCATCCCTTTCCTCCATGACACCCCGCCACCCGTGGATGCGGTGGCCGCCGTGCTCCAGCTCCTGGAAGACGAGGCGGAGCGCGTGGTGCGTCTGTGGTCCAAGCGGATCCGCGCCGAGACGTATGAACTGGACATCTCCGGGCGCAACCTGCGCGCGCCCCTGCGCCGGTTGATCGACGAGCTCGTCCGCCTGCTCAGGGACCGGGGGAAGGACGCCCTGAACCTCTGGCCGGAGGTGGTGCGCTCGCACGGGGCGCGCCGGTACAACCAGCGCTTCGAGGTGGAGGACCTGGCGCGGGAGTTCAAGTCGCTGGAGGAGGTGCTCCTCTACGTCTACGCCCGGCGCAACGACGGGGTGCTGGAGCCGGAGGTGGCCACCTTCATCGTGGAGCTGGTGGGTGAGGCGCATGCGTCGGCGCAGGCCTCGTTCGCGCGGGTGCTGCGGACGGAGGAGGTGCGCTTCCGCGAGGCGGCGGTGATGGAGTCGGTGCTGCACCACGTGGAGGTGGGCATCCTCCTGGCCGAGGTGGACGGCACGGTGTCCTTCGCCACGCCACCGGTGAGCCGGCTCATCGGCGTGCCCATGCGGGCCGTGGTGGGCTCTCGCTCGCAGTCGCCACTGGCGGTGGTGCTCTCGCAGGTGAGTGCGCGCCAGACCAATGGAGATCCCTTCAAGTTGGCGGACATGCCCTTCATGCGGGCCTTGAAGGAGCGCGGGCCGGTGCGCGGCGTGATGATGGTGGTGGAGCGGCCCGGCGGGGGTGAGGCCACCCTGGAGCTGAGCGCCACGCCCATCTGGGAGGAGGAGGGCGAGCTGGCCGGTGTCATTCAAACCTTCACCGACCGCACCGAGGCCGCCACCAAGACGAAGGCGCTGATGACGGCCAACGACGCGGTGCGGCGGCTGCAGGGCCGGCTGCTGCAGCGCACGCGCACCCAGGCCCTGGGGCAGCTGG
>NZ_DBNGVP010000236.1:0-108385 GCF_057119385.1 Archangium sp.
TCCAGCGCATCGCTCCCGACGCCTCTCTTCCGCTGACGCTCGTGGACCTCTCCTCCCTGCCTCCCTCCGAGCGTCAGGCCGAGGCCCACCGTCTGGCCTTCCACTCCGTCATGCGGCCCTTTGACCTGGCCCATGGCCCGCTGCTTCACGCCTCGCTCTTCAAGCTCCAGCAGCAACTGCACATCCTCGCCCTCTCCATACACCACATCGTCTCCGACGGGTGGTCCATGGGCATCTTCGTGCGCGAGATGGCGGCCTTCTACCAGGCCTTCTCCTCCGGCCAGCCCTCACCCCTGCCCGAGCTGCCCCTGCAGTACGCCGACTACGCCGTCTGGCAGCGTCAGTGGCTGCAGGGCGCGGCGCTCGAGCAGCAGCTCTCCTATTGGCGCCAGCAGCTCTCCGGGGCTCCTTCCGCCCTCGAGCTGCCCACCGACAAGCCTCGTCCCTCCGTCCAGAGCCATAGCGGCGCACACATCGAGGTCCACCTCCCCAAGGCCCTCTCCGAGTCGCTCAAGGCCTTCTGCCAGCGTGAAGGCGTCACTCCCTTCATGGCCCTGTTGGCGGCCTTCCAGGTTTTGCTCTCCCGTTACTCGGGCCAGGACGACATCTCCGTCGGCTCGCCCATCGCCGGCCGTCGCCACGCCGAGCTCGAGGGGCTCATCGGCTTCTTCGTCAACACCCTCGTCCTGCGTGCCCGCCTCTCCGGTGTCTCCTCCTTCCGCGAGCTGCTGCACCAGGTGCGGGAAACCACCCTCGGTGCCTTCGCCCACCAGGACATCCCCTTCGAGAAGCTCGTCGAGGAACTGCGTCCTCCTCGCGACTTGAGCCGCACGCCTCTCTTCCAGGTGATGTTCGCCCTGCAGAACCTCCCGACGGGGGAGCTCCAGCTCCCAGGCCTCTCCCTGCGCCCCGTGGAGCCCGAGAGCACCACCGCCAGATTCGAGCTCTCCCTGGCGCTCAACGAGGTCCCGGAGGGCTTCGGCGGCACCCTCACCTACAACACCGACCTCTTCGACGCGCTCACCGCCGCGCGCATGATGCGTCACTTCCAGGTGCTCCTGGAGGCCATCGCCGCCCGTCCCTACACCGTGCTGCGCGACCTGCCCCTCCTCCCTCCCGAGGAGCGCCAGCAGGTGCTCGTCGAGTGGAACGACACGCGTACGGACTTCCCCCGCGACGCCACGCTCCACTCGCTCGTCCGCTCCCAGGCGCTGCGCACACCCGAGGCCACCGCCCTCGTCTCCGAGTCCGGTACTCTCACCTACCGCCAGCTCTCCGAGGCCTCCACGCGCCTGGCCCTGCACCTGCGCTCGCTCGGCGTGGGCCCCGGGTCTCTCGTCGCCCTCTGCATCGAGCGCTCCCCGGAGATGCTCGTCTCGCTCCTGGCCATCCTCGAGGCCGGCGCCGCCTGGGTACCAATGGATCCGGAGTACCCCGCCGAGCGCCTCGCCTTCATGCTCGAGGACAGTGACGCGACGCTGCTCGTCACCCGCTCCGCCCTGCTCCAGGCCCTGCCCGCCACCCGGGCCCAGGTCCTGCGGTTGGATTCGCTCGACGCACTGAACGCACTGCCTCCCGCGCCCCAGGGCACCGTCCTGCCCGAGCCCGAGGCCACCAGCCCCGCCTACGTCATCTACACGTCAGGCAGCACGGGCCGTCCCAAGGGCGTCCAGGTGGCCCACCGCGCCGCCGTCAACCACCTGCACTGGCGCCAGCGCGAGTTCCCCATGAGTCCCCAGGACGCCTTCCTCCAGAAGGCTTCCTTCAGCTTCGACATCTCCGTCTGGGAGATGTTCGCCCCGCTGTTGGCCGGTGCCCGGCTCGTGCTCGCGCGTCCCGGTGGCCAGAGAGACCCCGAGTACCTGGTGCGGATGGTGATGCGCCACGGAATCACCCACCTGCACTTCGGCCCCGCGCCGCTGTCCGTCTTCCTGCAGACGCCGGACGTCGAGCGTTGCCAATCCCTGCGCTTCGTCTTCTGCGGCGGCGAGCCCCTCACGCACGAGCTCCACGCGCTCTTCCTCTCCAAGCTGAGCGCCCGGCTCGTGCACCAGTACGGTCCCACGGAAGCCTGCATCGACAGCACAGCCTGGGTGTGCCCGCCTCACCCTGTCTCCGCGTTGCCCATCGGCCGTCCCATCTCCAACACCCAGGCCTACGTGGTGGACGCCTCGCTGCGGCCCGTGCCCGTCGGTGTTCCGGGTGAGTTGCTCATCGGTGGTGAGGGCCTGGCGCTCGGCTACCTGAACCGTCCGGAGCTGACGTCCGAGCGCTTCATCACGGACCCGTTCAGCACCACGCCCGGAGCCCGCCTCTACCGCACCGGTGACAAGGTGCGCTGGCTGGCCGACGGCACGCTCGAGTTCCTCGGCCGCCTCGACTCGCAGGTGAAACTGCGTGGCTTCCGCATCGAGCTCGGTGAGGTGGAGTCCGTGCTCCTCCAGCATGCCTCCGTGCGTCAGGCCGTGGCGCTCGTGCGCGAGGACGTCCCGGGCGACAGGCGGCTGGTGGCCTACGTCACCGGCGACTCGCCAGACGCCTCCAGCCTGCGCGCCTTCCTCCAGCAGCGTCTGCCCGAGTACATGGTGCCCTCGGCCTTCGTGGCCCTGGAGGCTCTGCCCCTCACCCCCAACGGCAAGCTGGATCGCAAGGCGCTGCCGGCGCCGGAGGCCTCGAACCGGGAGCACGAGCGGGCCTTCCTCCCGCCTCGGGACGAGCTGGAGCTGAAGGTGGCCCGCGTCTTCGAGGAGGTGCTGGGGGTGCAACCGGTGGGCGTGCGCGGCCACTTCTTCGAGCTGGGTGGACACTCGCTGCTCGCCGTGCGCCTCATGGGCCGGCTGCGCGAGGTGACGGGCCGCGGCCTGCCCCTGGCGACGCTCTTCCAGGCGCCCACGGTGGAGCAGCTCGCGCAGCTGCTGCGCGGGGAGCAGCGGGCCTGGACGCCCCTGGTGCCGCTGGTGCCCTGGGAGAAGGGGGACCCCCGCCGTCCGCTCTTCGTCGTCCACCCGGTGGGCGGCACGGTCATCGGGTACTCCGAGCTGGCGAGTCAGCTGGGTCCGAAGCAGCCGCTCTATGCCCTCGAGTCACGCGGCATGGACGGCTCGCTGCCTCCCCTCACGACGATCGAGGAGATGGCAACCCTCTACGTGGAGGCCATCCGCACCCTCCAGCCGTCCGGGCCCTACCTGCTCGGCGGCTGGTCCATGGGCGGCGTCATCGCCTACGAGATGACCCAGCAGCTGCTGCGCCAGGGCGAGCAGGTGGAGGTGTTGATGCTCATCGACTCGCAGGTGCCCAACGGGCGCCCCGCGCACGTGACGAACGAGGAAGAGGCCCTCCAGCGGGCCTTCGTGGGCCTGGTGGAGGAGTTCGTCGGCAATGGCTTCAAGGTGCCCGAGGAGCGGGTGAAGACGCTGGACCGCGAGGAGCTGCTGCACGTCATCCTGGAGGAGGCCCGCCAGGCCAACCTCGCCCTGCCGGACGTGGGGCTCGAGCAGGTGCGGGCCCTGCGGGACGTCTTCGAGGCCAACCTGCGAGCCAGCTGGCGCTACAAGGCCACCGCCTACGAGGGCGATCAGCTCACCCTGCTGCGCGCCGCCCAGGCGGCGGAGGGCCAGACGGAAGACCGGGGCTGGGCGGTGCTGGTGCCCGCCTCGGGCAGGCTGGACATCCACGAGGTGCCCGGGACGCACTTCGAGCTGTTGAAGCAGCCCCATGTGCAGTCCGTGGCCGAGCGGCTGCGCGAGTCCCTCGAGCGCGCCCACGAGCGGGCCGCCGTGAATCAAAGGAGCGCATAGGCGGGAGAGAGGCCAGGTGGAGGGAGCGGGCTGGAGCGAAGGGGCCAAGGAGGGCCGCTGAGGGGGGCCGCCCGAGCAGTGCGCCAGAGGTGACAACATCCGCCTCCCATGAACATGGTACGCTGGGAAATCCTGTCTCTCGATACAGTCGGGCTCGAAACCTACCGCGAGGCATCAGCTCTCGGAGCTCGTCACTGCCCATGGCACCTCGCCGCTCGAGGACGTGAAGGTGCAGCGCTCCGGCAAGCCGAAGGTGATGCTCGAGCTGTTGAATCCGGCGGGCACCCCGCAGCCGGTCAACGAGTTCTGCTCGCCCCTCCTCACTCCCCTCCCGTAGCCCTGCATCCCATCCCGGAGTCCGCCCGCATGGCCTCGCTCATCCACCGCATCCTTCCGCTCTGCCTCTCGCTGGCACTGGCTGGCTGCGACCTGCTCCTCGAGCCCGAGCCCCCCGCGCCCGCCCCGCTTCCGAACATCGTCCCGGTCCATGCCCCGGAGCCCCACGAGTGGAGCCGCGTCCCCATCGGCCAGCCCCTCGTGCTCGAGGTGGAGCTGCGCCTCGCCGACGGCTCGCTCGCGACCGATTACGAGCTCACCTGGGCGACTCCGGCCGACTCCGTCTCCGGGAGCACGGCGTACACCCACTCCGTCGAGGTGCTCCGGGAGCACGTCTCGCCGGGGCGGGAGCGGCTCGTCATCACCGGAAAGAGCACCATCGACTTTCCTGGAGTCGGCTGCCGGGTGCAGGTGCGCGACCCGAGCAGCGGCGTCTTCGCTCCTGGAATCCAGACGCTGGGCCCCTTCCACATCCGGTTCTACGGCTCCGAGCCGGCGACCCTCGCCCTGCCGCCCGCCGTGACGAGGCTCGGGGTCGGCGAGGTGCGGCCATTCGAGCTGCTCGCCACGGCCGTCCTGGAAGAGGGCTCCGCGAAGGGCCCCCCCCTCGCACCTCCCGGTGACGCTGGAGAGCTCGGCGCCCGCCGTGGTGCGGGTGGGCGAGGACGGCCGGACGCTGTACGCGCTCTCGGTGGGGACGGCGAAGCTCACCGCGAGGAGCGGCGCGGTGAGCCGGCAGACGGAGGTCACCGTCGACACGCTTGCCCTGGGCCGGCCATCACCCGCGACGCTGCGCTCGAAGCTCGATTCACCCAGGCCGGTGCTCTTCCCCCTCTTCACGCACCAGGGCGGAGCCATCCGCGGCGACGACCTGCTCGTGCTCGACGAGCGCGGGTGGCCGTTCGCCACCGCCGTCATCAACAACACGCTCTGGGCGATGGAATGGACCGGAACCGGGATCGGATGGTGGCGGCTCTCCCGGCCCGGCGAAGAGGTCATCGAGCGGGGCTCCTCCGTCTTCGACGAGCGTGGGAACCTGTACGTGGCCTACCGGACGCTCGGGCTGGGCATCGTCGTCGCGGAGCGGGCCAAGGGCGCCTCGCTCTCGGCGCTCCGGTACCGGCCGCTCTTCGCCCTCTCCGAGCTCTGGGCGGACCAGGACTGGCGCCCGACCTTCAGCTCCCTCGGGCACATCTCCCTCCAGCCGCGCACGGGAGGCGGGGCCTGGGTGCTCGTCCCGATCGAATTCGGTCAGGCCGCCGGCACCGACAGGTGCAGGACGATCTCCAAGCTCTTCGAGGTCGGTGATGAGAGCATCGGGGTCCAGCAGCTCTCGGACAACGTGCGCGAGACGCAGTGCGAGCTCCCGGCGGGCTCGATACGCTGGCCGAGCTCCAGCGTCCTCTACGGCCAGAGGGCGGGCGTCGCACGGCCGGACCTCTTCCTGTCCACGCTGTTCGCGGGAACGACGGTGGGCAGAGGACTGCTGCTCGCCAGTGCCGACGGGAGTTGGATGATGCCGAACGTCAACCTGTTCCCGCGGGCGGGCCGCCCGGACGGGCATGTGTCCCCCGGAGTCATCCTGGTCTACGCGGACAAGGATCGGGCGCTGCTGCCCCCCGAGGTTCCCTCCGTGACGTACTGGAGCAGCGACGCGAACGATCTGCCGCGGCAGTACGCGGGAGCGAACTACCTGGTCCGGGGGAGCACCGTCGTCCCGGTGATCGCCGGCCGGCTCTTCCAGGGCGATGCCATCCACCTGCACCTGCTCTCGGACAACCTGGTCGACGCGAGCGACCCCATCGCCGTCACCGCCATCCCCGGCGGACCGTGAGCGCGGCCGGACCGCATCGGCCCTGAACTCCGGGGTAAAACTCCGCCTCTTCCTTCGCTCCATGAACACTACCTCCCGTGTAGCCGACTGATGAGGTGTGTCCACAAAACCGGGGCAGGCTCACTCGAGAAAGCGGCGCTCCCAGCGAAGGAACTCATCCGGCGGCAGGTTCTCCCCATGTGTGGGGGGGGGCCTGAACAGCCATGGCTCCAACACATGGGCCAGTTCGCGGTACTCCGGCAGGATTTGACCCTGCTGGGTGTCGCCTGCTTCAGGCCATGCGCCGAGAGTGACCACGCCGCGGTTTCCCTCCAGGGCTTGCACGGTTGTCCGTGGCGAGCGCAGGCGCGCTTGCAATCCCACCGTGCCTCCCAGCTCACCGAGTACCGGCTGGCCAAGGAACGTCAGCCACGACGGCCCGCGGACTCGCGAACCCATTCGCAATGAGTTCCAATGCAGGAGGGGGAGGTCCATACCAGGGTAACGCATCCAGAGTTTGCGGACCTCCCGGGCTACCCCCATCAATCCCAGGTCGCAATTGAACGAGAGGCCGGCATTGCCAGAGCAGAAGGGTAATGCCGATGCGATCTCGATCGCCATGTTCCGGACCCGCTCGGGGCCGTGTTCCTCGAGATATTCCGTGGGCAGCCAGAAGGATACCGCGGAAGTTGCATCCGGCTCGGTTTCCAGGAAGGAAGGGTCCAGCCACCTGCCTTCGTAGGTGAATCGATAGCGGTCTTCAACGTCCGACGTGTCGGTCAGTTTGGCGTATGATCTCCGGGGGTGGTTCAACCTGTCACGAATGACAGACCAGCCCGTATCGTCCAGCAACTGCCAGTCGCCCGCTTCATCGGCATACAATCCCAACGCGTCGGCTCCGACTGCGCGCAGAAACGTCTCGAGTGACTGGCTGACGGCTCGCGAGATCTCCGCGTGAGAGTGGCGCATGTAGAAGGTCATGCTCAGCCCCTCTCTGATCAGGAGATAGCCATTCCTGGCGTGAATGCGGACTCTGGGGTAATGGGGGTTCATTCGAGAACTCCCAGCCAGGGGACGATGCGCGCGACGAAAGGCGCGATGTATCTTTCGTAGATGGTGTTTTGGTATTGTCCTGCAAAGGGATGGTCCTCGGGGTACCGCGACCAGTCCGGCGGCTTGCCCTTTTCTCCGCAGGGGAATTTGAAGTCATAGACGGCTTGAGCATGGAGGGGATCTCCCTCGTGAATGACGACGTCCGGCTTGACGGTTCCTTTCAACTCCGCGCCATTGCCCGTGTTCACGAGGGCTTCTTCGTCCTCCGTGCTGACGAGCTTCTTCTCCCCCGTCTTGGGGTCGACGATGCGGTAGCGCTGTTCCAGGCTGTAGCGTCCCTTCCGGAGCGCCCCCAATTCCAGGTCGGCGCAATCCCTGGCGGCCTTGTGCATCTCCTCGCCGAGCCGCTGCGCCCAGGTCATCTTCCGGCCCGTGTCAGCCCTGGTCGTCTGGCGGCACTCCTCGGAGTCAGGGGTCTCCTTCTTGAATTGGCCTCGATGACGGGCGAGCACGTCCGCACGGGCCCGGTTGGCGCACTCCTCCAACTTCTTTTCAATGGATGGCTGCTGTTCCTCGAACAGCTTCATCAGGGCCGCGGTGGAGGCCACCGCGGTCCCCACCTGCCGCACGGTCTCGAAATCCTTTCCAGCAACAACGGCACACGTCGCTGGGTCCTTGCAGGTCTTCGTCGTGTCGAACCCGTAAGTGCTCGGGGCGATACACAGTGCGTACAGCAATGCACCCCACACGAACATGGCCCGGGGTGTTGCTGGCTTGCAGGTGCTCTTCCAGTAACACCTGAATCTTGCAGACATCCGGGTTGGCTCCCGGGCCGGATGGCCGACCCTTTCCATGCTCGACTGGAATCCAGAGACTTCCAGGAAGCGCGATTGCAAGAGTTGGGCCCGGAAACCAGCTTCGTGGGATTGAACCTGCGCCCTGCTATTCAAGGACTTGATGGGTGGGTCAGTATGACCTCTGGAGTCAGGCTGCTCCACTGTTTACGGCCCCGTTTGTCAACTGCTTTGACATCCACGAAGCAGGTCCCAGGAATTCCGGCTACTTATCCAGGCTCCGTGCGGCCATGGGGGAGTGTCCGCATCCAGGACAGCTGTGTGCAGGGTTCCGGCAGCCCGTCTCACATGACTCGCCCAAGCCGTCGCGCCCGAGCCGTCCGTTCCCCACGGTGCAAGAGGGCGGGCTGGAGATGCCGGCGCCGGGCGGGCATGAGAGGCCTCCTCGGGCGACTCGGATTTCGTTCGGTTCCATCTCAGGAGCGCACTTCAATGCGGTAGGAGCGCGGCCAGCGGGCCGCTCGGCACCCCGCACGTTGCTCCTGGGGGACGTTGCCCGACGTGTGGATCAGTCCCAGTCATGGAGAAGGGGAGGTATGCCATGCCCGACACCATGAAGGCCGCAGTCGTCCACGCGTTCGGTCAGCCCCTGGCCATTGAAGCAGTCCCCATTGCGAGGCCCGGTCCGGGGCAGGCCCTCCTCAAGGTGGCCGCCTGCGGCGTGTGCCATACGGACCTGCATGCGGCTCAGGGTGACTGGCCGGCCAAACCCACCCTGCCCTTCATTCCAGGGCACGAGGGGACGGGGACGGTGGCAGCGGTGGGGCCCGGCGTACGGGCGGTGCGCGAAGGGGACCGGGTGGGGGTGCCCTGGCTCTACACGGCGTGCGGGCACTGCGAGTATTGCGTCACCGGCTGGGAGACGGTGTGCCCGGAGCAGAAGAACACCGGCTACTCCGTCAACGGGGGCTATGCCGAGTACATCCTGGCCGATGCCCAGTACGTGGGCCACCTGCCGAAGGGATTGGGTTTCGCCGAGGGAGCGCCCCTGCTCTGCGCGGGAGTCACCGTCTACAAGGGTCTCAAGGAGACAGAGGCGCGGCCGGGCCAGTGGGTCGTCATCTCCGGCATCGGGGGGCTGGGCCACATGGCGGTGCAGTACGCCCGGGCCATGGGCCTGCACGTGGCCGCGGTGGATGTCGCCGACGCCAAGCTGGCCCTGGCCCGGCGTCTGGGAGCCGAGCTCACCATCAACGCGCGGCAGGAGGATCCCGTGGCGCGGGTGGCGAGAGAGTTCGGCGGCGCTCACGGGGTGCTCGTCACAGCCGTCTCACCCCAGGCCTTCACCCAGGCCGTGGGCATGGTGCGTCGGCGAGGCACGGTGGCGCTGGTGGGTCTGCCTCCGGGTGATTTCACCGCGCCCATCTTCGATGTGGTGCTCAAGCGGTTGACGATCCGGGGCTCCATCGTGGGCTCGCGCGCCGATCTCGCCGAGGCGCTCCAGTTCGGGGCGGAGGGCAAGGTCCGGACCACCTTCACCCAGGCGCCGCTGGAGTCCATCAACGACATCTTCGCGCGGATGAAGGCCGGCGAGCTCGAGGGGCGGGTGGTCCTCTCGTTCTGACGCACGGCCCACGAGCCGCTCACGCGCCCTGCGCCTCACGGGCTCTGAAGGAAGCGCGGCTCGCCCGGGGCGCCGTGGGCCACGAGGGCATGGAGCCGCGCCAACCCCGTGGGCGCACGTTCCCGAACGCCGCTGAACACCACCGGGCAGAAAAAAGCCCTGCTTCCAGGGACTTGGGAAGCAGGGCGAGTGGCCCCGGCTGGAATCGAACCAGCGGCCTGCGGTTTAGGAAACCGCCGCTCTATCCAACTGAGCTACGGGACCGTGGGTGAGACGGGGTTTACAGCAGGCAACCCGTCCGATGCAACGACGGCGAACAGCTCGGATGGCTGACATGGGGAAGCTCCCGCCAGGCCAGCACCGTTCGAGCGTGCCCCTGACGCCTACCTGACAAAGAGCCAGGCCGCCCGGAAGGCCGCCGACGAGGCGGTCTTCATGGAGGCCGAGCTGGTAGGCCGCTTCCTCGCCCACCTCGAGGCCGAGGGCCGCACGGAGCGATACCGGCGCAACATGCGGACCTACCTCGCCCAGTGGGCCCAACCAGCCAGGACGTCAGCGGGGATGACCGCCAAGGTCCTTATGCCGAAGCACGGGGCGCTCTTGATGAGCCCCTCGATTGACGCCGCCGAGAGCGGCGGACACCGGGAGTTGTCAGACCAATAGGGTACACCTTCGGACTGGCTACCCATCAGGGTGTTGCCATCATCAGGGGGAATTCCCATGAAGCTGGGCTGGACGGCGGCGCTGCTGGTGCTCCTCGCCGGGTGTGCTACCGCTTCTCGGGTCGTGCGCCTGGACACGGGCCAGGCCGACACTCTCGTTTTCACCCCACGCTCCGGTGCCGAGCCGGTGAGGTTGAACGGCGACGAGTTCAAGGAGGCCGTGGCGAAGCGTGCCTGGGAGATTCGGCCCTCCGCTCGGCCCCAGGAGGCCGCCCGGAAGTTGTTCGAGATCGAGGCGCGGAGTGGTTCGTACACGTACGAGACGCGCAGCCGCCGCGTCACTCCACTCGGGCCGGACGAACATCTGGAGGAGGCACCACCGACGGCGGAGGTGGAGTTGACGCGCGACTACCTGCGCTGGTGCGAGCGCACCGGCAGGCCCGGAGACTGTCTCCGCCTGCTGACGGAGAGCCCCATCGTCAACGGGGACGGCCGTTTCGCCCTGGCCCTGGCCCTTGCCAAGGGCGCCGTGCTCGACGAGATGCTGGAGGCGTTCAAGGACATGGCCGACCCCCACGCCATGGTGGCGGCGGTTCTCTGGACCTGGACCACGTACATGCTCCTCATCTCGATTCCCGACGTGACGGTCTCGAAGGGTCTCGCGGCGGTGATGACCGCCACCCTCATCTCCTACGTGGGCGTCGACACCTTCTGGGGCCTCGTCGTGGGCTTCAAGCGGCTGATGGACGAGGCGGATCGGGCCGCCACGTTCAACGAGCTGCGCGAGGCCGGGGAGCGGTACGGGAAGGTCATGGGCCGCAACGCGGCGCGTGCGTTCGCCATGCTGGCCACGGTGGCGCTCGGCAACACGGCGACGGGGTTGGCGGCGAAGGTGCCGACGCTGCCCGGTGCGATGCAGGCGGCGGCGCAGGCGGAGATGCAGGTGGGCCTCCGCCTCGCGGCAGTGGGGGAAGTCGAGACGGTTGCCGTGAGTGCCGAGGCCGTCACTATCACCCTCGCCCCCAACGCGGTCGCGATGTCGGCCGGAGATGGCCGAGGCAACGGCCATGTCACGGGCGAGTTGACAGGAGGCGCGTCGGATATCCACGTTGACAAGGTGGTCAACAGCAACATGCCGCACGCGGCGGAACGTGCGGTTGAACGGGCTGGTTTCTCGAGCGTGCAGGATGCTCGCGCTGCCTTGCAGGAGTTCGGCCGACAGATCGAGAAGTCGGGGCTTCCGCCCGGAACCATTCGGGACACGGCCCACGCGGACCGCGTCATCGTTCCTGGCTTTGGCCGAGGTGGTGCGGTCGTCTATCAGCTCAGGGATGGTGTATTGAAGCTGAAGACCGTTTTGCAGTGGAGGCCGTAATGGGGCAGACGGATTCCAAGAAGAAGCTCGGGCGCTTCGAGCTGCGAGTCTCCGAAGACGATCAGGACGTGGCCTATTTGCGCCTCCCGAGTCACCCCGGTGAGACCTGCAAGATGTCGAAATCGATCAGGCTGGCCGAACTCATGGGGTCCTACACGGGCCCCGATGTGGTGCTCGACTTCGACCAGGATGGAGTCCTGGTCGGGATCGAGTTCCTGGCGTGATGCCCTGCCGATGATGACGCGCATGGCCCCGCCTTGAGCTGAGCACCCAGTGGTGGGCTCTACTGGTCGGGGGAATGAAAATGACCCAGCAGGTTGGATCGAAAAAGCGTGAAGGCCGCCCCGCGCACGAACGGGGCAGCCCTCACTCTGCTACCTTCTACTTCTTACGGCGGCAGCGGCACCCGAAGGGCCATGCACGGTAACCGTACTTCTGGGCGTCCATGACCTTCCCAGTCCGGTAGTGCACGTAGCTGCGGACGAAACCGCACCCGCACGTCGGGCACAGCACAGGCTTGTGAGTCACGCGAACACCTCCTTCCTTGGTTGGCGGAGGAGCCACCTCCACCTTGTTGACACAAGGAGGGCATCGCGTTAACGCTACCGGTAGCCATACCGTAGTTGTTAACGCGCTCCTTGCGCGTGCTATCGGCCGGTTCCGGGGGAGCGCCCGGGCCGGCCGAAGTTCTTTCCTGAGACCACCAGACTACGTGTGCACTACCCGCCCTTGGGCTCTGGGCTTAGGCGGCAGTGGAGACCTTCTTCATGGTCTCCTGCTGCACCTTCACCAGCGCAGGGCGCTTCGGCAGGCCCAGCTTCCAGCGGATAACGTCACCCAAGTGCCGCTGCACGTCGCGGCTGTTGGTGCTGAACCGCATCACTTGCTTCACCGAGTCCCAGCTGCCGATCGTCAGGTTGAAACCTGCCGTCTCTGGCGTGATGGCGTCGGAGATGCCCGGGCACAGTTCCTCTCGCTTGGAGGTCGGCTCCTCGAAAATCCGCCACATCGGATTCGTATGTGTGAAGTCGATCTGGTGCTTCTCAAGTGCGCTCAGGAACGTCTCAAGGTGCATCGAGTTCTCCTCGCGCGAAGCATTGAAGGTGTACACGAGCTGCGCCAGAGCCTTGATCACCACCGGTTGCGCCAGCACGGTCTTGTCGTTGGAGGCGGGCTCGCCGAAATGGGGGACACGCGAAATCGCGCGCCAGAAGCGCCGCCCCAGGTCGTAGCAAGTATTCACCGCCGCAGGTTTCACCTTCTTCGGATCGGTCTGACCGGCGAACAGGAGGCTACAGGCCAGCACGATGTCCTTTCGAGAAACCGAGCCGTTATTCAGGTTCCAGATGTGATTGGCGTCTTGCTCCACGAGCGGCGCCTTGAGGATCTTTTCTTCCTCCAAGACCTTCCGGATGAAGAGATTCACCGGGTTGCCAGTATCGAAGGAGTTGGCAATCGACTTCTCGACCGTCTTGGCCAGGTTGTTCAGGTCATGGAAGAGCTGTCGCTCCTGCACCGGGTCGAGACCGAGGTGGATAGTTACATCCACGGTGCAGTTGCTCCGCGCTGCCTCAAGGGCCAAGTTCCAGAGCCGCCGCTCGCCGGAAGATAGAACCAACTCGCCGTTCGTCGGCACATATAGCCCCTTCTTCGGGTAGCGCTTCGTGCTCGTCACCGGCCGCAAGAAGCCGTTGATGACCATGTTCATCGCCTCGCGGCGGTGCTGGCCGTCCACAACCCAGAAAATCTGACCGCTTCCGAGGTACAGGATCGTAGCGCCGTTCTCGAGCTGCCTGGCGCGTAGGTCGGTGCCACCGGGCGCGCACTCCCGGATGTTGACCGTCATCGCCTGAAGCGCCAGGTACGGCTGCTCGCCGAGTTCTCGGAGGACGGCGGCAATCACATCATCCAACGAGGTGTCGCTGGCCGCCTTGAGCTTGCGCTGGACCGCCATCACGAGGCCCTTGAGCATGTACTTGGCGATACGGGTTGCATGCTCCTTATCCAGGCGACGGTTCGACACGCTCTCCGCATCTTCGCCGCGCTCGGCGACCCGGTGCTCGTTGGCCACCTCGCTGTTCTCGTAGAACTTCAAGAAGGGCAGCGTCGCGTTGAGCGTCTTCTGGCCGAATTGGTACCCCACCAGGACCGAGATGGGATCGGGTACGACATTGCCGCCTTCGGCGATGTCCCCCAGCGTCGTTTCAGCTTCGAGAGTCATCTTCATCTCCGCATCCATGAAGCGCCAGGCTGGCGTTCGAGGGCTACAACCGATACCATTCCAGCAGCCGGGCACCAATAAAAATGCGCCAGGCACAAAAAAAATCGCGCCTGGGCTATTCTGGTGAGCAGGCCCGCAGCCGACATCGGCCGCTTCGCTACTGCACCATGCTGGCGTAGCTACGTGTCGTGACCGCATAGCGGATGCCTATTGACCCATAGCTAAAATCGAGGGACATTCCCGCTATCGAGCTTCTTCGATAGCGGAAGGAAGCGCTATGGTGATCCTTGGAGTCCAGCTCAGCGACGACGTGCTGCCTGCTCTGCATGCAGCAGGGCAACGACATGGTGGGGTGACGGAGGCGATGGCTCGCTACGTCATCGAAGGACTCGTACGCGAGGGGCTCTACCAGCCGACGGACAGCACCTCGAACGGCGAGGACGTTGATGCCCTGGATGGGGCTTTGATGTCCTTCCTCGATGAAGCCATGAGCCGAGTTCGTCAGATGGTGCCCGTCGGTGAGACGTTCTCCCTCAACGCCGACCATCCCGGTGCCATCCGCCTCTTCACCAAGGAGGAATGGCAGCAACTCAACATCAAGCCGACAGCGTACGGCCGTGCCTTCAAGACCCGTGTCACGGCCGAACTGGCCGACCCCTACGAAAAGTCGTCGCAGAACAAACAGATCTACCGCCGCCGCAGCTGACGCCCCGTTCCCGTCCTGGCAGCCAGCAAGGCTGCCCCTGCCCAACTCCCAAGCCCAGAAGATTGACCATGACCTCTCAAATCCCGACGCTCTTCATCAAACGCGCCATCCTTGACGTCGCACGCAAGAACCGGTCGTTCGACTCGCATGACGTCATCAAACGCTTCATCGAGCTCTACACCGCCGCCTACCACGCTGCCCTGCAAAAACTCCAAGGCCGACGCAGTCCCGTGCATGCTCTGCACACGCTGCTGGGCTGCCGCATCGCCAAGATCTGCCAGCAGCTGGGCTACCAGCGTCAGCAATCGCGCAGCACTGACATCCATGGCCAGCACAGCCGCTGCCTGCGCTGGGTCTGACCTTCTTCCATTCCTATTGACCCGCTGATGCCTCCAGCATCGCTTGTCGCCGCCCCCCGCCTGGCTTCTAGAGGCCCTGGCGGGGTGGCTTGAAGCCGGGCGGGATGACAGCTGGGGCAGTTTCGCGGTCAGCGCGATCCCGTAGGAGATCAGCCATGCTCGGTCAGTACGTAATCTGTACGTAATTGGCCGGTCGCTGGTGAACGTGGATGAACGCCAGCGTCCAGTAGTCTCGGAGGTTTACCCGGCTCCACCCGAGGGCCGAGCGGCCCTTCAAGGGTTAGGAAACCGCCGCTCTATCCAACTGAGCTACGGGACCAAGACTGCGGGGAGGACTTATAGCAGGCGACCCGCCTTATGCAACGACGGCGAACAGCCCGGAAGGCTGACGCGGTGACGAGGTCGCACGCCGTTCACCACTGACCATACCCAAGCCCGACGCCACGTCGAGCCCTCGGATGGTGTCGTGGTTGAGGACCAGGCCCAGGCCTGCACTCTCTCCCACTACTCAGTCGATGGCGACCTCGAGCCCTCGTACGAGGGCGTCGATGAGGAACTGCCGCAAGGCAAGCACCGCGTTCATGGTGTTCGACAGCGTCTGAACGGTGCGGCCCTCTTTGTCCTCGTACGTGTCCACGAGCCCAGGCGCCTTCGCCAGAACAGCAGCGGCAGGCCCGGGGCGAAGCTGCCACCGGTCGTCCGCCACCTTTGACACATCATCCTCGATGCCCTGCAGCAGGTCGACGATGCGACCGAGGTCCAGCAGTGGAATCAGCCGGTGGAACGACTCGCTCTCCAGTAGATCGTGCTCAAGGATGTGACGTAGGCGCGCGCCCTTCTGTGTGTTGACCAGTTCGAGCAGCTGACATGCTTGGTCCAGGTAGCGGGAGCCCTCGGAAAGCTCGTCGCGAAGCCCGGCCGGGTTCTGAATGGGATCGAAGTCCGCTTCGCCCTCATCGAGTCCAAGAATGTAGAGGTGCATGCGTCGTGCTCCACTCAGGGCGCGGGTGCGCCACCGCTGCCATTGCTCTGCTGCTGGGCCTGCCATTCCTCAAAGAGCTTCGCGGCAAGATTCTTGAGGTCGCTTTCAGTCAGCCCCAGCGACTCATTGTAGATCTTCTGGTTCTTCGGGTCGCCCACCGGAACCGGACCGCGGTGCGCCTTCTGGGCCGCCGCATCGCTGGAGAGGTCGAGCTGTTTCGTGATGTCGGTGCCGTGCAGTTCGAACCGGATGGTTTCATCGCCCGCGGCGGCTTTCTCGAACAGCCGGCCCACCTCATCGAGCTGCTTTTGCGCCTTACCGGGGGTGTCCCCGGCACCGGACTTCACCTCTTCGCGATAGCGGATGCGCGCCTTGCCGAAGGGCTGCTCTTCGACCAGCAGGAGATCGATCTCCCCCACCTTGATGTACACCTTCCCGTCCTTGAGGAAGGCGCCCTCGAAGGCCTTGCCGTCGTTCTTCGCCGCGAAGTCGGCGCGGAACTCCTCCACCGAGCGAAAGCCTTTCTGCTCCTGGATGACCCGGATACCGCGGTGTAGGACCTTGCCGGGATTGTTGCCGCCATGCGCCGCGAGCACCTCTTCGGCTGCCACCTCCTCGGCGATGAACCCCCGCAGGCCATGCTGCTTGTCCTCGGCTGACCCCTTCCCCAAGAGGACGTCGCGGACCTCTCGCCTGCGTAGGAAGTCGGACTCGAGGAGCCGCTTCTTGAACGTCTGGACGAGCTCGCTCGACCTCTCCACCACGGACTTGTCGGCGGTCCTCGCCTTGGCTCGCGCCTTGGCCATCCCCTCCAGGTAGACCGCCCCTCCCTGCTTCTGGACGTTCTCCCAGATGATCCGCTCGGACTCGGAGTTGCGCCGCATTGACTGCAACTGCTCGCGCGCCGTCGGCGAGAGCTTCTGCTCGAGATTGTCGAGGGCGGCGCTGGCCTTTGCTTCGACCACCGCATCAATGGCCGGCTGCTTGGAGGCATTCGTCGCGGACTGGTTGTCCGTCCCGCGCTTGCGAACGAGCTCTTTGAGCTTCGCCTGTCGCTCGAGGTACGCCTTGCCACCCTCTTTCTCCAACAAGGCGCGGACCTGTGTGTCCTCCATCTGCTCGCACAACTCCGCCAGCGCCTTCTTGGCCTTGGGCGTCAGACGCGTGGTGAGCCGCTCAAGCCACTGCTTCGCGGGGATCTCGGGATCCGGCGCGTCCGCCGCCAGGCGTTCCTCAAGGTGCCCGTGCTGGTCCGCCACTGCCTGCTCGACGGCTCCTTCGCCCAGGTTCTTCACCACCTCCGCGAGGGCCGCCTGGGCCTGCTCGGCGGTCGCCGCCTTCTCGATCGCCTGGATGGCCTTCTTCACCTCGGCGTCCAGTCGCTGGACCTGCTGCTCCACGGCGGCCGGCGCGTCATGCACGGCCCGGAGCAATTCCTGCCGCAGGCGCTCCAGCGAGGCCTGGGCCTCCGGAGTCCCGGCGATCTTCTGGTATTGTTGGCCCTGCTCCTTCGTGAGTCCAGTGAGTTCCAGGAGCGGTTGATCTCCGGCGGCGAGACGATCCGCGAGCGCCTTGCCGCTCTTGATGGTCTGGAGCACCTTGGCCTGCTCCATCATCATCTTCTTCGTCTGGCCGAGCGCCGCCCACATGGCGGCCTGCTTCTGGCGCAACTCGAAGAACAGGTCCGCGCGCCATTTGATGAACGCTTGGCCCCGCGGGGTCCCCGCCACCGTCTCACGCGCGCGGCGGAAGACCGTGCCCACGTTCTGCAGCCGGCTTCCCAGCGGGAGCCGGCCTATGAACCGGGACGACAGGCCCGAGCCCAGCATCGCCGCGCCGATGATGGTGTTGTTGGTCGCCGCTGAGGCACTGTCCACCTCGGCGCGGAAAGTGGCCCCAGTGGTGGCCTCGCCAGCTGCCTGGATGCGCAGCGTGTATTCGGCACCGCCGAGGACGAGCATCCCAACCCCGAGATAGAGGGCAGTGGTGGCAAGCACGGCCACATTAACGCCAGGGATGAACAGCAGGCCCACGTAGATGAGCGCCGCCACGGTGCCGAGTACGGCCGCCGTCAAGCCCAAGGTCTTGGAGAGCGCGCCGAGCCCCGATGCCCACCGCGAGTAGGCGTTGCGGTCACCATCCGCTGCGGCCCGGATGTCGCCGGCCATGGCGGTGGCGAGCTCGTCCAACCGGACCATCGAGCGTGCCATCCCCAATGCCGTCTGGCCGGGATGTTCGAGCATGTGCTCGAGCTGCGCTGCCGACTGCTTCCAAGCGAGGTCGCGGGCCAGCGAGCGTCGTTCTCTCGCGCTGAGCGAAGGCAACCGACTGGCATCGAAGCCCTCCCAGACCTGCTGCGACACGTCCTCCAGCGTGGGTTCCCCGGTGGGTTGCTGCGCGGCGGCGGCCGCGATCTGCTCGGTAAGCGCCTGGCGGTGGAAGAGAAAGGCGTCCACCGCTTTTTCGAACTGGTCCAGGTCCTTGCTGAGCGAGGTGGCCAGCAGCTTGTAGAGGGAGCGCTCCTCGGAGGTCAGTTGCTTGAGCTTCTCTCCTATGCGAGCGAGCTGCGAGTAATTCTCGGGCTTGGCCGTCGCCGTGCCGGGCAACAGAGACTTGACGTCCTGGGGCAAAGCGTCGAACCGGGCCTTGTCGGCGGCAGTCGCGACCTCCTCCTCGCGGAGGACATCGTCCTCGATGGCGTCTCGGAGGCGCTGCTGCTCCTCCTTCGACCCCTCAGTGCCCCCGGGCTTGTACCCGGCACGCTGCTCGAACTCCTGGTCCACTTTCTCCCGAATGCGCTGCTGGTACGTTTTGGAACTCCCTTTGAAGCGCTGCTGGCGATCCTTCGCCTCGCGCTCGGCCGTCGCGTAGGTCTTGCCGGTCTTGCCGTACATCACCTTCTGGTAGAGGCTGGCCTCGACGACGAACTCCACGAACCCCGCCGCGCGCGCTTCTTTGGTGATGGAGAAAGTGACGAACAAGCCCTCGCTCTGGACGAGGCGTTGCGCGGCAGGCATGTCGAGCTTGAACGCACGCATGCAGGCATGGACAACGAGGTTCTGGTCGCTCAGCTCCCCCGTAATGAAAAGTTTGAACGGGCCAACGTACACCTTGGTTGGTGTCTGGGAGGCCTCCTTGCCGTTTTGCGGAGCGCTCCGCTGGAACGAGGGGCTCCGCTGAGACTGTGCAGCCCGCGTCTCATGCTTCGCCAGGGCGACAGCGATCGGCGCCGTGCTCGAGGCCTGGATTTGAAAGACGGGTGGCTCGAGTTCGAGCACCAGCAGCTTGCCGTTCGTGAAGGCATCGGTGAGGCGTTGCGCGAGCTGCTTCTCGCGGCCCCCGCTGCCTGTTCCCGAGGAGAATGTGGGCTGGTTCCTCTCCAGGGCTTCGTAGATCTCCTGAAGGGTCTGCTTGCGCGAACGCAACCAATCCGGCAGATGCATGAGCACCTTGCCCACAGGGACAAGGCGGTTGGTCTCGCGGGCGGCCGCGTCGTTGAACCCGACGATGAGATACGAGGCCAGCTTCCACTGTTTGTTGAAGGACATGGGGTTGGCTGCTCGGCACCGGAGGTCGGCGGATCGTAGCCGAGCATAGGACGGATAGGGGCCTGGCTGACAGAGAGCCAGGCGCCCGGCAGGCCGCCGGCGAGGCCATCCTCATGGACGGACCCGGATGAAACGCATCCACCGGAGGTGTTGCAGCAGACGCACGGTGAACGGCGGCCAGTTGGAGGGCTCGCGCTCATGCCTCCCCACCGTTCTCCTTCTCCCTTCGCAGAGTCAGGTGGATCGGTGTCCGGCAAGATTTCACGGTTGGGGTCGTCTTCGTCCGCTCACGTGTCGAGCGCCGAGCCGATACGCGCCCGCATCCTCCTGGTGGACGACCTGCCCGCCAATCTGCTCGCCTTGAAGGCCATCCTGGAGCCGCTGGAGCAGGAGCTGGTGCTGGCCCACTCGGGGGACGAGGCCCTCCTGGCGCTCCTCCAGGGGGACTTCGCCTGCATCCTCATGGACGTGCAGATGCCGGGGCTCACCGGACTGGAGACGGCCTCGCTCATCCGCGAGCGGGAGCGCACCCGGCACATCCCCCTCCTCTTCATCACCGCGCTCAGCCGCGAGGCGGCCTACATCACCCGGGGCTACCAGCAGGGCGCCGTGGACTACCTGCTCAAGCCCGTGGACCCGGACATCCTGCGCTCGAAGGTGCAGGTGTTCGTGGACCTCCATGTGCGGGGCGAGCAGCTCAAGCGTCAGGCGCTGGAGATCGCCGAGCACCGCCGGGCCCAGGAGGAATTCCTGCGCGCGGCCGAGCTGGAGCAGCAGCTCGTGGGCATCGTGGGCCAGATCGCGGACCTGCTCCTGGACTTCACCCGCGCCCGCCTCGGCGGCGGTATCCCGGTGTCCCGCCGCCCCGGAGACCTCAACGAGCTGTGCAGGAGGATCGCCGACGAGTTCCAGGCCGCCCACCCGAGGCGCCTTCTGCTGAGCGAGCTCTCTCGCAACGCGCTCCAGGGAGAGTGGGACCTGGAGCGGGTGGCGCAGGTGCTCGCCAACCTGTTGGACAACGCCTTCAAGTACAGCCCCGAGAACACGCCCGTGCGGCTCTCCACCCAGGACAAGGACACGGAGAGCGTCCTCATCGACGTGCACAACCTGGGAGCACCCATCCCCGGACACCTGCTTCCCCTGCTCTTCGAGCCGTTCCGCCGGGGAGGGGCCACGGACGAAACGGCCCGCACGAGCATGGGGCTCGGGCTCTACATCGCCCATGAAATCGTGCAGTCCCACGGAGGCTCCATCAGCGTGCACTCCACCGCCGAGGCGGGCACCACGTTCCGCGTCTGCCTCTCGCGCTCACCCCGGCACGCGGGACAGGCCAGCCCCTGCCACGAGGAGCACGAGGCCTCCTTGTCGGAAGCGGGGTAGCGCTCCACAACGCCGCCCCCATCCGGGATGCCGAGGGCCGCATCATCGCGGCGGGGGTCACCGTGCTGTACACCACCGACCGCAAGGCCGCCGAGGAGCAACTGCGCCGGACGGCCGAGTTCCGCGAGCGTTTCCTGGGCATCCCCCATATCTACCTCTGCTATGTCGCCCCCTCGCCGGATGGGCGTTTCCT
Organism: Archangium sp.; assembly: GCF_057119385.1. Lineage (NCBI taxonomy): Bacteria > Pseudomonadati > Myxococcota > Myxococcia > Myxococcales > Archangiaceae > Archangium > Archangium sp. The sequence goes on from NZ_DBNGVP010000236.1 coordinate 20,844, forward strand.
CGCCTGGTCCGGCATCGAGGTGGACAACGACGCCTGGCTGGTGGAACTGGACGGGCCTTGAGCCCCCCGGCATCCTTCCCGGAGGACACCTCCACCGGTCCGCGTCACGGTACCGTGACGAAACAGGCCTCAATCAATAACCCATCGATTTAATCGAAGGGTCTGTCACAATTTATCTGTTTTTCAACCAGCATCCCCAGGCACATACATAAAGGCCTGCTTCGGGCAAATCCGCCCGGAGGCGATGCCGCGACCGGCACTCCACGCTCATGTACGACCGCGACCTCGACACCTCGTCCGAAACGCCGCCTGGCTCCCCCGAGGCCCCTGCCCTCGTGCACCGCGAGGCTCCCGCCGCGGAGCTGCTCGAGCCACTGCTCACCGGGCTCGCCCACACCGCCGGCCTCGAGCCGAGCACCAGCACCACGCAGGCCTCGCTCCTGGATGCCTCGCGCCAGCACGCCGGCCCCCTGGCCGACTCGTGGAGCCCGCTCCTCCAGCACGCGGGACAGGCACTCGGCCTCACCCTCTCCACCCTGAGGCGTTCACCCGAGGACGTCCTGCGCCAGGGCAGCCTCCAGGGGCCGCTCGGCACCGTGTGCTTCTCGGACAAAGGCGCCGCGTGGCTGCTGATCGCCGAGTGGGCGCCCGAGCGTGTCCTCGTGCACACCAGCCTGCTCCCCCAGGGCCAGGCGTGCATGAGCCGGGAAGAGCTCTCGCAGCTGCTCGCTCCCTGGGCGGCGCAGCCCCTCACCTGGGTGCTCGCCGAGGAGTCCGAGCCCGTCCATGCCCTGCGCGCCGTGGAGGCGTCCCCTCACGAGCCCCTCACGCCCTTCGCCCGGCTGCGCGCGCTCGTGCACCTGGAGGCCGCGGATGTACGGGCCGTGGTCATGTACGCGGTGGGCGTCGGCCTCTTCGCCCTCACCACGCCCATCGCCGTCCAGTCGGTCGTCAACACCGTGGCCTTCGGCGCCCTGCTCCAGCCGCTGGTGGTGCTGAGCATCCTGCTGCTCGGCGGCCTGGTGTTCGCCGGCGCCCTGCGCGCCATGCAGAACTGGGTGGTGGAGATCCTCCAGCAGCGCGTCTTCATCCGCGTCGTCAGCGATCTCAGCCACCGGCTGCCGCGCGTCCAGGCAAGCGCCTTCGACCGCGTCCACGGGCCCGAGCTCGTCAACCGCTTCCTCGACGTGGTCACCGTCCAGAAGGCCAGCTCGTCCCTCATGCTCGAGGGCCTCTCCGTGGTGCTCCAGGCGGGCATCGGCCTGCTGATGCTGGCCTTCTACCACCCGCTGCTGCTGGCCTTCGACTTCTTCCTCCTGCTGGCCCTGGCCGGCATCATCTTCGGCTGGGGACGCTCGGCCACCGATGCGGGCCTCAAGGAGTCCAAGGCCAAGTACGCCGTGGCCGCCTGGCTCCAGGAGCTGGCGCGCCACCCCGTCGCCTTCCGCCAGCACGGCGGCGCGGCCCATGCCCTGCGCCGCGCCGATGAGCTCGCCCGCGACTACCTCGGCTACCGGCGCAAGCACTTCAAGTACCTCTTCCGGCAGATCCTCGGGGCGCTCGGCCTCCAGGCCGTGGCCAGCGCGCTGCTGCTCGGGCTCGGCGGCTGGCTCGTCATCAACCGCCAGCTCACCCTGGGCCAGCTCGTCGCCGCCGAGCTCATCGTCACCGCCGTGGTCGCCGCCATCGCCAAGTTCGGCAAGCACCTGGAGGCCTACTACGATCTGCTCGCGGCCATGGACAAGCTGGGCAAGCTGGTGGACCTGCCGCTGGAGCAGGACACCGGCGAGAGCGTCCCGCCGGGCCCCGGGCCCGCCTCCCTGAAGCTGGACGGCCTGGAGTTCCACTACCGCGAGAGCGCGCCCGTGCTGCGCGGCGCCAGCCTCGAGGTGCGGGCCGGCGACAAGGTGGCCATCACCGGTGCCACCGCGGGCGGCAAGAGCACCCTGGTGGATCTGCTCTACGGCCTGCGCGCTCCCTCCAAGGGCCGCATCCTGCTCGATGGCCTCGACCTGAGGGATCTCTCGCTCGCCTCGCTGCGCCGCGACGTGGCCATCGTCAAGGCGCCGGAGATCTTCGCCGGCACGATCGTGGACAACGTCCGCATGGGCCAGCCGGAGCTGCCGCTGAGCGAGGTGCGCCGGGCCCTGGAGGCCGTGGGCCTGGGCGAGATGATCGCCGGACTCCCCGAGGGGCTCAACACCGAGCTCACCACCGGAGGCCTGCCCCTGTCCTCGGGCCAGGTGGCGCAGCTCCACCTCGCGCGGGCCCTGGTGCTGCGCCCGCGCCTGCTCGTCCTCGACGAGGTGCTGGACTCGCTCGACTCGCGGGCGCGCGACCACGTGCTGAAGACGCTGCTGGCACCGGACGCGCCCTGGACCCTCCTCCTCATCACCCGCAGCCCCGAGCTGCTCGGCCGCTGCACCCAGGCCTACGAGCTGCTCGACGGTCAGCTGAGCCCGCTCGGCTCCGAGCAGCCGCGGGTGGCCACCGTCTCCTGATGTCTCCTGACTCCGAATCCACGACCATGACCATGCCCACTTCCCATCATGACGGTACCGCCGCTGAGCTCCCCGCCATGCGGCTCGTGCGGCACTCGACGCGGATGGCGCGCACGGTGGCCCGGCTGCTGATGCTCGCCCTGTTGCTCGCCCTCATTGGCCTGCTGGTGGCCCCCTGGCAGCAGAACGTCACCGGCCAGGGCCGGGTCATCGCCTACGCGCCGCTGGAGCGCCAGCAGTCCATCCAGGCCCCCATCGCCGGGCGCATCACCTCCTGGGCCGTCCAGGAGGGCTCCCGCGTGAAGGAGGGAGACATCCTCGTCGAGCTGTCCGACAACGACGCGGACCTGATGGCCCGCCTGGAGGAGCAGCGCACCGCCATCCAGGCCCGCATCAGCGCCGCCCAGAGCCAGATGATGGCCTACGAGTCCCGCGTGGATGCCCTGCGCTCCTCGCGCTCGGCGAGCATCGACGCGGCCGGCTCGCGCGTGCGCATGGTGCAGGAGCGCATCCGCGCCGCCGAGCAGTCGCTCTCCGCGGCCGAGGTGGCCCGCGAGACGGCCCGGCTCAACCTGGAGCGCCAGAAGGCCATGCACGCGGACGGGCTCACCGCCACCCGCAGCCTGGAGCTCGCCCAGCTCGACTACACCAAGACGTCCACCGACGCCGAGAGCGCCCGCGCCAGCCTGAACTCCGCGCGCAACGAGCTCGAGGCCATCAGCTCCGACCGCCAGCGCATCCAGACGGATGCGGATGCCCTCATCAACGACGGCCTCGCCAAGTACGAGTACGCCAAGTCCGACCTGGCCAAGGAGCGCATCGAGCTGGCCAAGCTGGAGAGCACCATGGCCCGCCAGGCCACCCAGCAGGTGCGGGCGCCTCGCGCCGGAACCATCCTGCGGCTGGTGGCCCGGCAGGGCGCCGAGGTGGTCAAGGCCGGCGACACCCTCGCCGTGCTGGTGCCCGACACCGTCTCCAGCGCCGTGGAGCTCTACGTGCACGGCAACGACGCCCCGCTCATCTCCCCGGGCCGGCACGTGCGCCTCCAGTTCGAGGGCTGGCCCGCCATCCAGTTCGCCGGCTGGCCCTCGGTGGCCGTGGGCACCTTCGGGGGCACCGTGTCCTTCGTCGACGCGGCCGATGACGGGCGCGGCAAGTTCCGCATCGTCGTGGTGCCCGACAAGGGCGAGGAGTGGCCCGCCACGCGCTTCCTCCGCCAGGGCGTGCGCGCCAACGGGTGGATCCTCCTCGACGAGGTCCGCCTCGGCTACGAGCTGTGGCGCCAGTTCAACGGCTTCCCCCCTGCCCTCTCCTCGTCCGAGCCGGGCTGGACGGACAAGGAGAAGTCCGGCGGCAAGTCGGACGACAAGGGCAAGGATGACACCTCCGGGGACAAGTCATGACCTCGCGCCGTGAGCACTCCGCCCTCCTGGTCCTGCTGCTGGCGGTGCTGGGCGCGGCCCCCCGCGCTCACGCCAGCGGCGAGGCCCCGCTCACGCTCGAGGAGGTGCTCGACTCCGTGCGCCAGCAGCACCCGGGCATGGAGGCCGCGCGCCAGGGTGTGGCCACCGCCGAGGCCGAGCTGCTGTCCGCGCAGGGCGGCTTCGATACGATCCTGAAGGCCAAGGGCGTCTACGTGCCCTTCAGCTACTACCCCAACGAGCGCCTGGACGCGGTCGTCGAGCAGCCCACCCCGCTGGGGGGAACGCGCCTGTTCGCCGGCTACCGCCTGGGACAGGGCAAGTTCCCCACGTACTACGGGGAATACGAGACGCTCAGCGGGGGCGAGCTGCGCGCGGGCGTGGAGATTCCCCTGTGGCGCAACCGCTCCATCGACAAGCGCCGGGCGGATATCGCCAAGGCGCGCCTGCGGCTCGACATCGCCGCCTTCACGCTCGCGGGCGAGCAGCTCGGGTTGCAGCGCGAGGCCGCCTACCACTACTGGGACTGGGTGGCCGCGGGCCGGCAGCTCGCCATCGCCGAGGCCCAGTACGCCCTGGCCCTCACCCGCCATGATCAACTCGCCCGCCGGGCCGCCCAGGGAGACATCCCGCAGATCGAGCACACCGAGAACGAGCGCGCCCTGCTGGAGCGCGAGGCCGATCGGGTCGCCGCCCGGCGCAAGCTCGAGCAGACGGCCCTGAAGCTCTCGCTCTACCTGCGCGACGGCGAAGGCAGGCCGGTGCGCGTGTCCGACTCGCGTCTGCCCGAGGGCATGCCCATGCCCGACGACACCTTCAAGGCGGAGCTGGACGCGTGGCTGCAGAAGGCCCTGAGTCAGCGGCCGGAGCTGCGCGAGCTGGCGCTCCAGCGCGAGGTGGTCCAGCTCGACACCGAGCTGGCCCGCAACCAGACGGCCCCGGCCGTGGATCTCGGCGTCACCGTGCTCCGCGACCTGGGCAGGGGCCCCGACAGCCTGCGGCCCACCGAGCTCCAGGCCTCCCTGGTGCTCGACATTCCCATCCAGGCCCGGGGCGCGCGCGGGCAGGTACAGGCCGCCGAGGCGAAGCGGGCCGTGGTGGACGCGAAGGCCCGGCTGACCCAGGACAAGGTCGTCACCGAGGTGCGTGACACCCTCTCTGCCCTGCGGGCCGCCCACGAGCGGGTGGGCCTGGCGAAGAGCGCCGCGGACGTGGCGCGCCGCCTGGCCCAGGCCGAGCTGGCGCGCTTCGAGCACGGCGCCACCAGCCTGCTCTTCGTCAACCTGCGCGAGCAGACCGCCGCCGACGCCGAGCTCAAGGAGATCAAGGCCCTCGTCGACTACCACCGCGCGGTGGTGGATCTGCTCGCCGCCGCGGCCGCGCTCGAGCCCCGTTAACGCTTCGGCCGGCCTCCCGGCTCGGGCTCCAGCACCAGCGCGAGGAGCGAGGCGACCGTGCGGTGGCTCTCGATGGGGTGGCGCAGCGGCAGATCCGCCCTCACCGAGTACGTGTTGCGCCGCCCCTCCTTCGTGCGCCGCAGGTAGCCCGCCTCCTCCAGCTCCGAGACGATCCGCTGCACCGCGCGCTCGGTGATGCCCACCTCGTCCGCCACCTCGCGCATCCGCGCGTCCGGGGTGCGCGCCAGGCACAGCAGCACGTGCGCGTGATTCGTCAGGAATGTCCATGCGACGGGGGCCGGCTCCTTCACCGGCCTGCTCGCTCGGGTCGCCATCTCCGCGTCCGCTCCCTTCCCTGAAGACCTGTCCGGATACGTGACGCTCTTGTCACGTATTCCAGAGCGTACTTCAACCTGTATGAGTTCAAATAATTAAGGGAATAAATTATCGCGAATTTCAATTTACGAAATACATGTCGTGATTTATGAATCGGTACCCGGAAGGTCCTCAGGGGGTACCGTCCATGAAGCGCAGCGATGTCGTCGAAGCCGTGGTGCGTCCGCTCCGGCGGGCGGTGGAGAGCCGGAGGAGGTTCGCGGTGACGGGCCTGGCGGTGGTGGGGCTGGGTCTGCTGGCCGCCCCCGGGCACTCGGGCAATGTGCCGGTCCCCGACAGGGCCTCGTGCTGCACGGGCGCCACGGCCCTGGGAGACGCGATGATCCACGCGCCCACCGGAGGCGACAAGGACTTCTTCGAGACGACCTCTGGCCCGCCCAGCACCCTCTTCCTGCTCGGCAACAACGAGTCCATGCAGGAGTACCCCGTCTATCTCCCCGAGGCGGGAGATCCCACGAAGACGGGCTGCTCGGATCCGGCGCTGGTCGCCGCGATGAGCTGGTTCGATCCGGCCAGCACGGACCCCAGGCGCAACGGCTCCGAGCCCATCGATCCGGACCCGGAGTTCTCCACCGCGGGCGTGCAGTTCTTCGATCCGGCCAGGTACTACCACTCGCGCGGCTGGCGCCTGGCGCGGGACGGCACGGAGTGGCCCTACTCGCTCAACGCGGACTTCCGCGGCACGTTCGCCACCGCGGACGTGGATCAGGTCTGCTACCCGTACACGGGATGGAATCCCAGCTCGGCCATCCACAAGGAGTGCCGGAGCTGCCTGCTCACCCGGGGCTGGTGGCGCGGCGTCGTGGGGAGCGATCCGGCGGATCCGAAGCTGCCCACCGAGGCGCGCCGCCGGTGGATCCTCAGTGGCCGGGTGCTCAACGTGCGCCCGCCCAAGTTCGTGGCGGCGCGCAAGGTGCTCAAGGACGTGGTGATGAGCACCACCAACCTGCGCATGGGCCTGGCCACCTTCGGCATCGACCGCGGCTGGTACGACCCGCCCCTGCTGCTGCAGCCCATCCAGCCGTCGTGCAGCCGCTCGTATCCGCTCTTCGACGAGAAGGAGCTCAAGCGGGCCGACATGGTGAAGGCCATCAACTCCATCGTCTTCCGCAACCCCGAGCGCTCCATCGGCGAGGCGCTCTTCGGCCTGGGCGGCTACTACTCCTCACAGCAGGTGGATGGCCGGTGGGTGAAGTGGTTCAAGAATCCCATCAGCCCCGGCTGGGGCTGGCCCGGTGGCTGGAACGGCGGCACGGATCGCGATCCCATCACCCTCATGGACGGCGCGGGCTGGGGCCAGGCCTTCGACGAGTGGCACAAGCCCGGCCAGCCCTGGGAGGGCACGGGGGACCAGAAGTCCATGTGCTTCGGCTGCCAGTCGAGCTCCGTCATCGTGCTCACGGACGGCGCGCCCCGGTTCGACAACACGGTGCCCATCACGAAGATGATGGAGCTGCTCGTGGCCAACAAGGCGGCGCACCCGGACGGCGCCCCGCTCCGGTTCGATCCAACGAACCCGAAGACGAACCTCGACCCCGGCGGGGTGAACTACTGCGACCGGTTCGGCGCCACGAAGGAGGACTGCGACTACGCCAACTGGCCCACGGGGCACGCGCGGACGAACAAGAACTTCATGGACGACGTGGCCTTCTTCCTCGCGAACATGGATCTGCGCGACGACCTGGCGGGCCAGCAGTCCGTCACGACGTACACCATCGGGTATGGCGACAACAGCCCCATGCTCCAGAGCATCGCGCTCGCGGGCAAGGGCCGCTTCTACCGCGTGGATGATCCCTCGCAGCTGCGCAACGCCCTGCTCGCCGCCATCGGCGAGGTCAAGCAGGTGTCCACCGCCGTCTCCTCCACCCACGTCTCCGGTGTGCAGGCGAGCGGACAGTCCTCCGCGTACGTGCCCCGCTTCATCCCGCGCCGGGGAATGCCCTACGAGGGGCACCTCTACCGCTTCTTCTTCTACAACGAGTTCACCCAGGGGTGTGACCCGAAGCAGGCCCGGAGCACGCTCGGCGACAAGCGCGATCTCAACGGCGACAAGGACTGCGAGGACACCTTCTTCCTCGACAAGCCGGCCGGCTTCACCGTGACACCGGGCGTCCTCCCGAGCCCCGAGAGCTTCACCGTCAACAACATCGTCCAGGAGAACGCGGACGGGAAATGGGTGAAGGTGAGGACGGCCACCCTCAACGCCGAGGGGCGGCTCGTGGGCGGCCAGCCCGCGGAGCCCTTCTGGGACCTGAACGAGACGCTCGGCCAGCGCGCCGCGAGTGCGCCCTGCAACCGCGACAACCCGTTGGATCCCACCAGTGGCCGCTGCCTCTTCACCCTGGTGGACCGGAACAAGGACGGCCGGTTCACCGACGGGGACAACCCTCCCCTGCCCTTCGAGGAGTCCCAGCTCGCGGCCCTCAAGCCCTACCTGCTGGCGGCCGGGGATGGCTTCTGCCTGACGCTCTTCGCCCAGCGCAAGCTGACGTGGACGGGCACCAGCGCGCAGCAGGACGAGTGCGTGCGCACGCTCATCCGCTTCGTCCGGGGCATGGACGTACTCGATTACGACGGCGACACCAACGTCTCCGAGGATCGCCCCTGCGCGGACAGCGCCTCGCGCTCCTGCAAGCTGGCGGACATCTTCCACTCCACGCCCATGCTGGTGCAGCCGCCCCTGGAGCCCTTCGTGTGCGGCCTGGGGATGAGCGGCCAGTGCCTGTCCACCCTCTACGAGGACTTCACCGCCTCGGTGTCGTCCGAGGCCGTGTGCTCCACGCCGGGCGCGGGCAAGCCCTGCTACACGCCCACGCCCATGTCGCCGCCGCTCGGCTCCAGCGGCAGCAGGTACGGGGCGTATGAGGTGTTCCGCAAGGCGTACGCGAAGCGCGAGCGCATCGTGCTGGTGGGCTCCAACGGCGGCATGCTGCACGCGGTGCACGCGGGCACGTGGGTGGAGCGGGACAAGAAGAGCGCCGTGGACGACATGCACGACCTGGGCACGGGCCAGGAGCTGTGGGCCTTCATCCCGCCGGATCTGCTGCCCAAGCTGGGGTTGATGATGGGCGGCCACGAGTTCTACGTGGACGGCACGGCCATGGTGCGCGACATCTGGGCGGACGGCTCGGCCAGCGGCACGGACAAGAGCAACGGCGTGAAGGAAGCGGGCGAGTTCCACACGCTCGCCATCCTCACCGAGCGCTCGGGCGGCCAGCGCTTCTCCGCGCTGGACGTGACGGATCCGCGGGAGATGTTGAAGCCGGACGGCAAGCCCTTCCGCTGGATGTTCCCCAACGCGTGCGATCCGGAGTCCAGCGCCGTGGGCCAGTCCTGGAGCAGCTTCGCCCCCAAGCCGCCGCCCATCGGCCCGGTGCGGCTCGCGGCGGACAACGCGCGGGGCTGGGACGAGCGGTGGATCGTCTTCCTCAACGGCGGCTACAGCGCGGATCTCACGCGCGGCCGCGGCGTGTACATGCTGGACGCCTGGACGGGCCAGAAGCTGTGGTCCGTGGAGGCGAAACCCGGGGCCACCGCCTCGGGGGACGCCTACCGGGATGACGTCATCCACCAGATGATGCCCGTGGTGGCCTCGCCGGCCATGGTGGACGTGGGCCGGGCGGAGGACATCCGCATCGATCAGGATGGTTTCTTCGACACCATGGTGGTGGGCGACCTGGGCGGCCAGGTCTGGACGTTCCGCTTCCACGAGCCGGGAGTGCTCGGCGGAGACGGACAGGTGAACAACTGGTTCGCCGCGCGCTCGCTCGAGGTGCAGCGCGGGGAGAAGGCCTTCAAGAAGACGCCCTTCTTCCACATCGCCTCCAACGTGCGCCAACCGGACACGGGCTGGCTGCGCAGCTTCCTGGGCACGGGGGACCGGCAGAACCTGCGCGACACGGAGGACACCGCGTGCAGCCCGGACAACCTCCTGGCCTGCGTGCGGCAGAAGTGCGACGTGCGCGCGGAGTTCATCGCCAACATCAACGGCCACCAGCGCACCACGCTCCTCGAGTACGACGACGGCGTGCTGGTGAAGAACATCGAGACCACGTCCGGCACCCCGCTGGCCGCCTGCGGCGCCACCCGCATGGAGCTGACCGGCCTCACCATCCACTGCCCCAACGAGACCGCGCTCGGCGGCGGCTCCTACCGCTACCCCATGGCGGGCACGGCCCTCTCGGACGCCGAGTGCGCCACGTCCGGCGGCGAGTGGTCCTGCTCCCTGGCCCGGCTCTCCACGGACTCGCGCGCCGACATGAAGCTGGGCGCCGACGCCAGCCTCATTCCCAGGAACCGCTACTACGGCTTCCACTCCTATGGCGGCCCGCAGCGCCGGTTCCGCACCGAGGCGCAGGCGCTCGTCTTCGACAAGCGGCGCGTCACGGACATCCCCTTCACCTGCGAGGAGGGCGTGAAGTGCTCGCTGGTGGATGTCACCATTCCCAGCAGCGCCTACGCCACCTTCGCGCACCCCACGCTGGGGACGGTGCGCTACGTGCCCTCGGCGAAGCTGTCCTCGCTGGCGCGCGGCACCCAGGAGGGGCCCGGCTGGTTCATCGAGTACGGCTCGCTCCAGGAGAAGACGGCCACCGGCTCGGCGGTGATGGGTGGCGTCGTCTTCTGGCCCAGCTTCCAGCCTCCCGAGGGCGAGTCCCTCCAGGCCTGCAAGCTGATGGGCGGTGGAGACACGAGCCGCTCCTGGCAGGCGGACGTCGTCACCGGCCTGCCGGACCAGGCCCACGGCTTCCGCCTCCGGGACGACGCGGGCCGGCTGCTCGGCTTCATCCCCCACAAGAGCCGCTCGGCGTCGGCGCCTCCGCCGGAGCCGGCGAGCCTCGTCGCGCTCTCGAAGACGGGCGGTGTCCGCTACCAGGTGGCCATCACGGGCGTGGGCGATGCCCCCACCACCGAGACGCTCCGCGAGCGCCCCAACGTGGCCCCGGACATCTCCTGGCTGGTGGTCCCGCGCAACCTGCACGACTGCCGGCACGTGGATTCAGGGCTGTGCGGCAAGGAATGAAGCACGAGGCCTCGCGTCCTCAGCGAGCCGCCCCCACGGGGACCACGGGCAGGGAGAACCAGAACGTGCTCCCCCGCCCCACCTCGCTGTCCACGCCGATCTGTCCGCCGTGGGCCTCCACGAGGTGCTTGCAGATGGCCAGTCCCAAGCCCGCCCCCCGGCGATCTCCCTTGTGCGCCTGCCAGAAACGCTCGAACAGGTGCTGGCGGTGCTCCTCGGGGATGCCGGGGCCGGTGTCCTCGACCCAGAACCGCACCCGCTCGCCCTCGGCCCGGGCCCCCACCGTGACGCGGCCTCCCTGTGGGGTGAACTTCACCGCGTTGCCGAGCAGGTTGTTCAACACCTGGAGGATGCGGTGGCGGTCCGCGAGCACCTCCGGGAGGGCCTCGGCCACCTCGGCGCGCAGCTCCAGGGCCGGGGCCGAGGACCGCGCCTGCGCGAGGGACTCGATCACCAACGGCTCCACACGCTGGCGGCTCGGGAGCACGGAGAGCTGGCCCGCCTCCAGCCGGGAGATGTCCAGCAGATCCTCCACCAGCCGGCCCATGCGCTGCGCCATGCGCAGGATGACGTGGAGCATCTCCCGCGTCTCCGGACCCGTCTTCCCCCGCTCCAGCTGACGCTCCACGAGCTGGGCGGACATGGAGACCGCGCTGAGCGGGGAGCGCAGGTCGTGCGCGACGATGCCCAGCACCTCGTCCCGGGCCCGGGTGGCCCGCTGGGCGACGCGGTAGAGGTTCGCGTTCTCCAGCGCGAGCGCCGCCAGGTGCGCCAGCTCCTCGGCGAAGGCCAGGTCCCGATGCCCCAGCCGCCGGCCCGACTCGCTCATCGACAGGGAGATGGCGCCCAGCACCCGCTCCCGGCCTCGCAAGGGGACGATCAGCGCGGAGGTGATGGACACCTGCTGCATGCTCCTCAGGTGGCCGGAGTCGCGGGCCAGCTCCTCGCGGACCCGCTGGCCCACCTCGGAGAGGAGCTCCGGCTCGCCGGTGCGGATGACCCGCCCCGCGCCATGGAGCGCGTCGGCCCGGACGGGGTAGCGCTGATACAGCTCCCTCAGCCTGCGCGCCATCTCCACGTCGAGGTGGGCGAGCGCGGCCACTTCGATGGAGTCCCCCGGCCCGCGCAGGTGGATGATGCTGCAGTCGGCCAGCGTGGGCACCAGCAGCTCCGCCACCTGCTTCAACGTGGCCTCGAAGTCCAACGAGCGCGCGAGCAACGCTCCGGCCTGCAGCAGGAAGTGCTGCTCCCTCTCGGTGCGCTTGCGCTCGGTGATGTCGCGCAGGGCGATGGTGTACACCCACTGCCCGTCCACCCTCAGCTTGGAGACGGTGGCCTCGGCGGCGAACTCCTCGCCATCGCGGCGCCGGCCCATGACCTCCCGGAGCGAGTCCAGGCGCAGCTGCTTCAGCGGACCGGCGCCAAAGCCCCGGATGTGCTCACGGTGGGCGGCCCGGAAACGCTCCGGGAGCAACCGCCCCACGGGCGCCCCCAGCATCTCCTGGCGGGAGTAGCCGAAGATGCGCTCCGCGCCCTGGTTGAAGAGCGTGATGCGCTGCTCCTCGTTGATGGAGATGATGGCGTCCGCGGCGATGGCGATGATGCCCGCCAGCCTCGCCTCGGAGGACTGCAGCGTCTGCTCGGCGCGCTTGCGCTCGGTGACGTCGCGGCCCTCCGCCAGGATGTAGCCCACGCGCCCGCCGTCGAGGATGGGGGTGAGCGAGAGATCGATCACGGCCGGCCGGCCCGTTCCGCTGCGCACCTCCACCTCGTAGCGGATGAAACGGCCCCGCGAGGCCTCCTGGATGGCGCGCCGCAGCCACTCCTCCGCCGCGCCGCTGGAGTCCAGCCACCAGGGGGCCATGTCCAGCGGCTTGCCCACCACCTGCTCGCGCTCCACCCCCGCGAACACCAGGGCTCCCCGGTTGACCTCCACCAGCACCCCCTCGGGGGTGAGCAGCCCGATGAGCTCGAAGGCATGGTCGAAGATGGCTCGCAGCCGCTCCAGTTCCGGCCCTCCCCGAGGGGCCCCGCTCGCGCTCACGATGATGACCTCTCGGCCGGGTAAGTAGGACCCGTTACTCTTTGCGAGAAACATGCCCGATCGCCATTCCCTTGGGGAGACGTGAGGGTCTCGTTACCTGGCTACAGCAGTACCCCGGGTGCACCGCTTGCGCGGGTGGAGCGGCCGGGCACGAGGGGACGCAAAGCCTGCGCGCTCCCCCCCGGAGCGGCCGGCCGGAAGCAGCCGGGCAGGCTTGACGCTCCGTGACCGAAGCGACACAGTCCCCTGCCCCATGCGTCCCGCGGCCTCCACGAATCCCTGGTTCCCAACCCGTCAGCCCAACCCCAACGCGCGTCTGCGGGTGTTCTGCTTCCCCTTCGCCGGAGGCGGCGCCTCCGTCTACAACGGCTGGGGCGCATCACTCCCCGCCGGAGTCGAGCTGGTCGCCGTGCAGCTCCCCGGCCGCGAGCGCCGCATCATGGAAGCGCCCTTCCGGCAGCTCGCCCCGCTCCTGGATGCGCTGGAGCCGGCGCTGGCCCCGCTGCTGGACAAGCCCTTCGTCTTCTTCGGCTACAGCATGGGCACGCGGGTGGCCCTGTCGCTCGCGCAGCGCTGGCAGGCCCGGGGCGCGCCCCTGCCCCTGGGCATGGTGATGGCCGCCGCCGGTGCCCCCCACCGCGAGCGGACGTCCCGCGAAGCGCTGAACGACGCGGCCTTCATCGAGCTGCTGCGCAAGTACGAGGGCACGCCTCCCGAGGTCTTCGCCCACAAGGAGCTGCTGGAGATGGTGCTGCCGATGCTGCGCGCCGACTTCGCCCTCGCCGACGCGGTGCTCCCCGCCCTGCCGGTGCGCTGCCCCATCACCGCCTTCGGCTCCAACGCGGATCCCCACGTCTCCCTGCCGGATCTCGAGCACTGGGGCGAGCTGACCACCGGTGGCTTCCGCTCCCGCCACTTCCCGGGCACGCACTTCTTCCTGCGCACGGCGAGGGATCAGCTGCTGGCGGCCCTGCGCGAGGAGATCGTCCGCTGGTGCCCCGAGGTGGGCCCCTAGCTGGCCGGGACGAACCAGGGCGGCCCATCCCCCGCCAGCGGCACGGTCCGCTGGCAGCGCACCGTCAGCGGCAGTCCCCGCGTCCGGCGCACCGCCACCGCCGCCGGGTGCTCCGGCCCCAGCCGTATCTGCACGAACTGCCACGTCTCCGGATCGTCCACCAGCCGTGGATCGAACGAGATGCGCGGCGGCCGTCCGGCCTCCAGGTGGAAGGCGAACTGATCCAACGGCAGGCTCAGCCCCGCGCCCCGGGCCTTGATGTAGGACTCCTTGAGGGTCCAGTAATCGAAGAAGCGCTCGCGCTGGTGCTCGGCCGGGAGGGCGCGCAGGGCGTGGACCTCGGAGCGGGCGAAGAAGGAGTCGGCCAGCTCCACCGTCTGGCCGGGACGGCCGGAGTACTCCACGTCGGCGCCCACGTCCGTGTCGAGCGCCACCGCGCACACCGCCATGCCGTCCGTGTGCGAGAGGTTGAAGCGCAGGCGGGGCAGCCCGTCGCCGGTGATTTCGGGGCGCCCGTAGCCGTTGACGGCGAAGCGCCAGGCCTGGGGCTGCACGGGCGCGTAGCGCGACAGGGTGACACGCACCAGCGCATGCGACACGAGGAACTGCAGCTTGTGCTTGTCGAAGCGGAAGCGCGAGTGCCGCTCCCGCTCCTCGGCGTTGATCATCGCGAGGTAGGCGGCGAGCAGCCGGGGCTCGGAGACACGCTCCGGCTCCACCACCCACAGGTGGACCTCATCGGGACGAAGGGAGAGGGGCGGCTCGGAGAGGGGGCTCGACATGATGGGCGGTCCAGTCCCCACCCCTATCGCGTCACGGGCGGACGCGCCAGCCCGGCAAGCAGGCGCGCCCGCCCGCCCGCTCACGGTTTCGGGACGACGCCGAGCTGCAGCTCGAGGTCGAACGTCAGGTCCGGCGACGTCCCTCCCGTCTGCTTCACCACCACCGCGAGGGTGTTCTCCCCCTGGACGAAGACGCTCGTGGGGAGGGTGCCGGAGGCGAGCTCGTTCTCCGCGCCACCGCTCGCGTACTTGTCGTGGGCCACGCCCTTGTCCACGTTGCGGCCGAACACCTGCGTCCCGTTGACGAACACCGCGATGCCATCGTCGAAGAGGACACGCAGGTGGGCCTGGGTGACGACGCCGTTCACGGTGATCTTCTTGCGGAAGTAGACGCTGGACTGGGAGGGCGTGGTGCGGTCGAGCACCGTGGCCTCGTCACCATCGCCATAGCCGAGCTGGGCCGCCCCCGAGGGCCAGGCCGAGTCATCGAAGCCCGCCGTGCTCCAGGCCGCGCCGGGGTCCACGCCGGTGTCCTGGTACTTCCACGTGGACCGGAACGGGATGGCCATGACGCTCAACTGTTGGCTGATGGTGAAGGGCGCGTTGCTCACGTCCGACAGGGGCGTGGTGCCGCCCACGCGGGACACGCGCACCAGGGCCTGGCTGGTGCTCACGTCCGGGACCGTCCAGGCGTACAGGCCGGTGTTGGGCACGCCGAAGGCGATGGGCGACCAGCTCGCGGCGCCATCCGTGGACAGCGCGAGGTCCACGCCCGGCACGCTGCCGGTGCTGGTCCAGGTGATGGAGGTGGAGGCGCCCGGCTGGAGCACCTCGCCGCCGTTGGGCGCGGAGAGCACCAGCGTGTCCGGTACCGGGCCGGACAGCTGCGTCACCGCCAGCGAGAGCGCGAACGTCAGGTCATCCGAGTTGGGGGACACCTGCTTCACCATCGCGGTGATCACGTTCTCCCCCACGCGGAACGGGTTGGATGCCAGCGGGATCGAAGCGCGCTCGTACGCATTCGTCGTCGAGCCGGTGGCATAGGCGCCAAAGGCCGTGCCGTTGCCCAGGTTGCGGGAGAAGACCTGCACACCGTTGACCCACACGGCGATGGCATCGTCGTAGAGCACCTCGAGGTTCGCCTCGGTGACGATGTTCTCCAGGTTGATCTTCTTGCGGAAGTACACCGTGGGAGCGCCCGGGGTGAGCACCGTGCCCTCGTCCTCGTCCCCGTAGCCGAGCTGGCCCGGGCCCGACTTCCAGGCCGAGTCATCGAAGTCCCGGGCGAGCCAGGCGGTGCCCAGATCGACGCCGCGATCGTCGTACTTCCACGTGTCGCTGAAGATGATCTTCTTCTGGGCGGCGGGCTCCACGTAGCCCACCTTCACGATGCGCCCCACCGAGGGCACGCCGCGCCCGTCCACGATGAAGAGCATGTAGTAGCCCGGAGGCGCGGCGAGGTTGTTCACCGGCGCGGACACCTGGAGCCCCCCGCTCGCCTGGGTGAAGGGCAGCTGGAGGAAGCGCTGGTGCTGATCGAAGGCGTGCGTCACCGAGCCGAGCGCCAGCAGCGTCACCTTGGCCACCTGGGCCGCGTCCGCCGTCTGGAGGAGGAAGTTCGTCCCCGGGGTGAGGACGGGGGGCGTCTCCTGGATGGAGGGACGCGGGCCGTCCTGCTCGAGGTACGGGGGCGAGAAGATCTCCGTGGTGCGGCGGTCGCGGCCACCACCGGTCAGCACGCGCCCGTCCGGCAGCAGCAGGGCCGTGGAGTGGTAGCCCCGGTAGTCCGCGGCGGGGTTGAGCTTCGTCCACGTGTTGGTGTCGGGATCGTAGAGCTCGGGCACCTTGACGGGCTGGGTCTCGTCATCGAATTCCTCGCCGCTGCTGCCGCCCGTCACCAGCACCTTGCCATCCGGCAGCAGGGTGGCGTTGAGCTGGCGCCGGGGCCAGGCCATGGGGGCGCGCGTCACCCACGTGGGCGAGGGCTGCGAGAGATCGATCTCCTCCACGGTGGCCGTGGCGGGCGAGCCGCCGCCGATGATGAGCACCTTGGAGCCGATCATCACCGCCGCGCCGTAGGCCCGGCCGTTGTACACGCTGAGCGGGCCGTCGAACCAGGTGCCGGTGCCCTCGGGATCCAACCAGCGCGAGCGGCGCCAGGGGCCCGCGAAGAACAGCTTGCCGTTGGGCGCCAGGAACATGCGCGGGTAGTAGGGCAGATCCTGCACGGCGGTGGTGAGATTGCGCCAGGTGCCCGTCTTGGACTCCCACACCTGCGGCAACGGGTTGGACATGCCCGCCGCGTGCGTCTCGCCCGAGAGCACCACCACGTCACCGTTCTGCAGCGTGGTGTTGGTGGGGTACCACCGGTTGTCATTCATGTCCTGCGTGCGGCTCCACGTGAGCGTGAAGGGATCGAAGATGCTCACGTAGGGGTAGCCCACGTGGGACACCTCGTGCCCGCCCGTCAGCAGCAGACGCCCATCCGCCAGGTACGAGTGGCCCGAGCAGAAGATGTTGTAGTCGGGCATGGGGAGATTCGTGAGCGTGCGGGTGGCGGGATCCCACAGCCGCGGCGGCGTCAGCCCCTCATCGAACTCGCCGAAGAACATCACCTTGCCGGTGGGCAGCAGGTGCGCGTGCGTGAGCGAGATGGGAAAGGTCGTCATCGGCGACCACTCCCCCGCCACCTTTGGATCCGCCGCGTCCGCCACCGGCGGCACCACCGCCAGCAACGCCCCCGCCGCCAAGAACAGACCTCTCCCCCAAGCCCCCACGGCTGATCGCCCCATCCCCGTCCCCTTCCTGCACCGCCCCCACAACGTGGCAAGTCAACGTAGGACCCTCGGGGGTGTTGCCAAGGGGTGCCTCGGTCCATACCTCCTGATCAGCGGACGACAGCTCTGGGCGTTCGTGTGTCCCGGCATCCGACATGGGAGGAGAAGGATTCGGGCGTGAAGGACACTCCGACTGCCCCGCGGGGCAGTTGTGAGCGGTCTGGCACGGGCCGAGTTTCAGGCCGCGCCGAAGCACCGTGCCGGAAGGCATGCGCGATCGGAGCACGAGGGGGGGCACAACCGAGCGGGACGAGGCCAGGGCGAGCGTCAGGGGTGTGTGTGTGTTGGGACGCGCCGGGCTCATTCCCGGCGCCGGGTTGGGATATGGAACTGTTCCCCGTTCACCTGTTGGTACTGGTGGTGATGATGAACCGGTACGTGCTCGGTCCGCTGCTGCGGCGGGTGCGGGGCCGGTGGGTGGATGCCACGGACGACGGCTACCAGCCGACCGTCACGGTGGTGATTCCCCTCTTCAACGAGGGCGAGGGCATCTACCACGCCGTGCGCAGCCTGCTGGCGCAGGACTATCCGCACGACAAACTGAGCATCTGCGTGGTGGATGATTGCTCCACCGACGACAGCCATGCCTGGGCATTGAGGGCGGCCGAGGGCCACCCGAACGTGAAGGTGGTGCGCAACCCCTTCAACATGGGCAAGCGCAAGGGCATCGCCCGGGCGGTGCGCGAGGCCACGGCGGAGATCATCGTCTCGGTGGACTCGGACGTGGTGGTGCACCCGAGCGCCGTGCGCGAGCTGGTGCGGCGCTTCGTGAGTCCCCGCATCGCCGCGGTGGGCGGCCGCACCTACGTGGCCAACCGTCATCAGAACTGGATGACGCGGATGATCGAGATCAAGTTCTACTTCGCCCAGGAGTGGCTCAAGGATCTGGAGCGGAGCTTCCGCTCGGTGCTGTGCCTGTCCGGGTGCCTCACCGCGTACCGGCGCCACGTGTTGCTGGAGCTGGATCCGATCCTCGAGGCGCGCAACATCGCCGGTGTCCCCATCAAGTACGGGGAGGACCGCTTCCTCACGCGGCAGATCGTCAAGGTGGGCTACGAGACGGTGTACACCACGGAGGCGTGGTGCCAGACGGCCGCGCCGGCCACGTTGGCGGGGTATTTCTCCCAACAACTGCGGTGGCGGCGCTCCAACCTGGTGGACATGATCTGTGGGCTGAGCCACGCCTGGAGGCTGCACCCGGTGGTGGGTGTCCACTACGTGTCACAGCTGGCGCTGCTGCTCTCCTATCCCGTCATCATCATCCACAACGTCCTCAACGGGCAGTTCTGGGGTGTGCTGCTGCTGCACATGCTCGTCATGGGGGCCATGGGGCTCATCTACCGCATCCACAAGAGAGACCTGCCTCCGGAGATGCGCGTGCCGGCGCTCTCCTTCCTGCCCATGGGGCTGTTGATGCCCGTCACCTACGCGCTCTTCACGCCGCTGGCGCTGTTCACGCTGGACTCGGGCAGCTGGGAGACGCGGGGCAAGCCGAGCGCCGCGCCGGGAGTGCCTCCGGCGAGCGCGCCGCCCGCGGATGGCACGGCCGACACCATTGCTCCCACCCGAGCGGCGGGAGGGGGTTCGACATCATGAATCAGCGCATCGTCAACAAGCTCAACACGGTCGCGGTCAACGCCTACAAGGCCCTGGGCTCGGTGCTGCTGGCGATCATCCTGGGCGGGCTCGTCTCGTACCTGGGGGTGCAGATCTTCTTCTTCGTGAACCACTCGTGGCTGACACCCACGGTGGTGTCTCCGACGGATCCGCAGATCCTCCAGCTCAACGCCCAGCTGGCGCAGCAGGCGGCCTCGCGGGACAAGCTGCTGGCGGATCGCAGGGAGCTGGAAGCCCGGATGGAGCAGGCCCAGCGGCTGGTGGGAGCGGAGAAGGACTTCCAGGAGCGTTTCCGGGTGGCGCTGGGTGGCGAGCGGACGGCGCGGGCGAAGGCGCTGCGCCGGCTGGCCACGCTGCGGCGGGAGTACCAGGAGGCCGCGCGGGAGATCGCCGAGTCCAACCGGGCCTACGCGGGCATGGCGCGCACGCGCACGGAGGCGCTCTACAACGCGCGGATGCTGGAGAAAGAGGAGCGGCTCACGGCCAACCACCAGCTGGCGCAGATGGCGCAGAGCAACCTGTCGCTGGCGGAGGGCTCGGCGGAGCTGCAGACGAAGCTGGAGGCGGTGAAGCGCGAGCTGGACGGCTTCGACGCCTCGCTGGGCGGCAAGAGCACGGGCCTCAACACGGAGGTGCTGCTGCTGGAGCGGGAGTACACGCGCTCGGTGCTGGAGGTGGCGCGGGCGGAGAGCGAGCGCCGGCACCTGACGGAGAGCCTGAAGTCGCTGGACGAGGCGGTGGCGCGCTACGACGCGCTGCTCGCGTCGATCCGGAGCTCGCCGTGGCTGGAGGCCATCGAGCGGGGGCTGACGGTGGGCTTCGTGCCGTACGAGAACCTGGACAACGCGGGAGCGGGGACGCCGCTGTACCGGTGCACGCTGAAGCTGGTGTGGTGCCGGGAGGTGGGGATGGTGGGCCAGGTGCTGCAGGGGGAAGTGACGGTGAAGCACCCGGTGCGCCAGACGATGCTGCGCGGGGTGATGGTGGAGCTGAAGCTGCGGGACGAGCGCTGGGCACGTGACGAGCTGCTGCTGCTGGGGCGGCCGCCGCTGCTGCTGTAGGGCCGGAGCGAGGAAGGAGACGGGCATGCGGTGGGCGGTGGCATGGAGCGTGCTGGCCGGCCTCGGAGCGGGAGTCGCGGGGGCCCAGGAGCCGGAGGGAGCGGCGGGAGATCCGGGCTACTGCGCCTTCGTGCGCGGGGTGGGTGACGCCGAGGCGGCGGTGCTGCTGGCGCCGGACGTATTCGCGAGCGTGGGCGTGGTGAACGCGGGCGAGGCCGGAGGGAGCGGAGGCGTGCCGCTGGGAGGCCCGACGCCGCGGCTCATGGCGGGCGTGGACTATGACTTCGTGGGGCTGTACCGGGGGCTGTCGGCCCGGCGCCGGGCGGAGGCGGAGTGCGAGCGGTACCGGGCGCTCTCGGCCCTGCAGGCGGCGGCGAAGCGGGGCACGGACGTGGGGGCCGAGGCCGCGCTGGCCGCCCGGGCCCAGGTATTGGAGGCGGCCCTGCCCGAGGCGGGACAGCTGCTGGCCTCGCTGCGCGACGAGGTGAAGGAAGGCCGGGCCACGGTCGAGGAGCTCAACGCGTTGCAGCTGCGGCTGGATGGGCTGCGGGCGCTGGCGTACGAGACGGCGAAGGAGCGCGAGCGGCTCGCCGCCCTGCCCCGCCCCGCCGAGCGGCCGCTGTCCACGTGGTTGCAGGACTTCCGCGCGGCGGATGATCGGGTGGAAGTGGAGTCCGCGGGCCTGCGGAGCGCGTCGGCGTGGAAGGTGCGGCTGCGGGGCGGGTACGACGAGTTGATCAACGTGCGGCAGGACGTGCCGCTCTTCGGGATGCTGACCGTCTCGTACAACCTGGGGAGCCTGTGGCTGCCGTCGGCGAACGCACGGGCGAGGGAGGGCCGCCGGCGCCTGCTCGAGGAGGACGTGGAGGGCGTGAGCCAGGACGTGGCCCGGCTGGTGCGCGAGCTGCGTGCGGGGCACTCGGCGGAGGAGGCGCGCCTGCGCGAGGTGTCGGTGCTGGTGACGGACCTGGAGGGACAGCTGCGGGAGCTCCAGGCGATGGAGACGGCGAAGGTGCGCCGCTATCGGGACTACCTGGTGCTGGAGCTGGCGCGGCTGAGGGCGGAGCAGGCCTGGCTGAAGACGCACGTGGCGGAGCTGGGCCGTTTCCTGGGAGAGGAGCGGCCATGATGGGCCGGCCGATCCTGCTGGCCTCGCTGTTGGGGCTGCTCGCACCCCCGGCGGCGCCAGGAGGGCCCATGAAGAAGACGGAGGAGGACGGCCCGCTCACCGCGAAGCGGATGAAGGCGACACAGGGGAAGCTGGAGCCTGTCGGGGGGGGCCGCCTGCGCATCGAGGACCCGAAGGTGCGGGCGGTGGTGTCCACGGGCGAGGGCCCGAAGGCACGGGCGCTGAAGGCCAGGGACGGAGAGGAAGCCCGGGTGGCGGAGCTGCGCTTCACCTATCTGGGGGCCACGCGCGAGCAGAAACCGCTGCAATCGGGGGAGCTGCGCCGGCAGGTGGGGCTGAAGCTGCGGGCGAAGGACGGCTGCAACGTGGTCTACGTGATGTGGCGCCTGGAGCCGAAAGCGGGCCTGGTGGTGTCGATGAAGTACAACCCGGGGATGTCGCGCTCGGACGACTGCGGCAACGGGGGCTACCGGACGGTGAAACCGCGGAGCAAGGCAGCGGTGCCCGGGCTCGAACCGGGAAGCAGCCACACCCTGAGAGCGGAGCTCCAGGGGACGGAGCTGAAGGTGCGGGTGGACGGGAGCACGGTCTGGGAGGGAGAGCTGCCAGCGGAAGCCCTCACCTTCGATGGGCCGGTGGGCCTGCGCACGGACAACGGCCGGTTCGACGTGGAACTGCTCTCGACGCCGTGACACTCCTCCCTCTCCCAAAGGGAGAGGGGATTCACACGGACTCACATCCCGGGCCTGTGCTCCACCGGGGCCTCGCGCTTCTCCTCGTCCTTCCCGAGGCACTCGGCCTTGATGGAGCACCCGTTGGTGCCGCAGCTGCCCCCATCCTGGAGATCGAAGCGCCAGCGGTGGCGGGGGCACACGAGGTAGCGCCCCTCCTCCACCCACCCCTCGCGCAGATCCGCGCCCTGGTGCGGGCAATACCGGTTGACGGCGTAGCGCATCCCGCCGGCCGTCACCACGGTGCGCTCCTTGCGCGACTCGGTAGCGAGTGTGTTGTCGCACATGACGCGCAGGTCCTCGATCTCGGCGGCGAGGAAGTTGTGCAGGCTGGCGTCATACACATCGGGCGAGCGAGAGACCCGGAAGCGGAACGACAGCAGGAAGTCCTCCCAGTTCAGCTTGCGATCCAACACGCGCACGATGTCCGCCGCGCTCGAGATGAACGTGTAGCGGCTCAAGTCGCGCACCTCGCTGACGACCTCCACCCGGCGCGAGCGGAAGTCCACGCGGATGAGCTGCCCGGGCAGCTCGATGAGGCCCATGTACAGGGGCGTCATCACCCGGTCCGCCAGCGAGAAGGCGTCCAGCTTCTGCTGCATCTCCTCGCGCAGCCGCTGGTGGATGCGGTCCACCTCCTCGAGCATCAGATTGCGCCGCCGCTCGCGGAAGACCCGCGTCTGGAGCGCGGCGTAGGAGCGCAGGTACTGCGAGACGTTCTCCTCGGTGACGCGCTCGGGGGCGAGCGACACCCTCTCCCCGAGGCCCGCGTCGAGCACGTCCCCGGGCATGGGCTCGAGCAGGCGCGGCGTCTTCCCGGCCAGCCGGTGCTGGAGGAACGTGAAGAGCTCCGAGGCCCGGGGGAAGATGTTCACCGGCTCGAGGTTGATGTGGAAGAGCGACGGATCCAGGAAGCAGGCCGGGCCGGCCGAGGCCATGTACACCCGGGGCTGGACCGTCTCCATGGCGCGAGCCACCGCCTCGAACTTGCTGGCCCGCTTCTGCCGCGAGTGCTCGGCGTACTCCTCGCGCGAGTAGTCGTAGCAGGTGGGGTGCCAGATGGCGCCCGAGAACTGGGCCGTGAAGACATCGATGGGCCCCTCCTCCGCGACGACGGCCGGCAGCCGATCGTGGATCTTGCAGTCGTTGAGGTTGAGGAAGCACTGCCCATCGGCCTGCACCAGCAGCGCCGAGTCCCGGTTGGTGCCCGAGTCCGTCAGGTAGAGCTTCAGGTAGCCGCCCTTGAAGGGCACCTCCTGCGAGTCCTCGCAGGTGATGATGCGCCTGGCGCCATAGGCCACGAAGTCGTCGCGGAGCGCCGTGCGGCGGAAGCGGCCGATGACGGCGGTGAAGTCCCGCTTCGTCAGGGTGCGCAGGAAGTCGGGATCGTAGTGATCCTTGTGCTCGTGGCTGATGTAGAGGAAGCGCTCCTTGGGCGAGTGCTCGAGCTTCTCGCGCACCAGGGGAGCGAGGTCATGGTTGCGCGGAAATTGCATCCATGCCGAGTCGAAGGCCCCCTGAGGGGACAACCATGGGTCTGCGACCACCAGGGCGTGTTGGGTTTCAATCAGGAAGCCAGCATGCCCGAGGAACGTGATCTGCATGGACGGATCCCCCCGCGAGGTCCGGTGCCCACGGACGGAGCGCCGGTGGAGCCGGAAGGCTGGTATGGGGGACCCACTCCGGCCACTGCCCCCGAGTGCGAGCTCCCGGTTCAACAGCGGGCAGAAGTCTCGCACCGTGCATGAAAAAGGCGCGGTGACGACGGAAATCCCCGCGCCAGACCCCTCATGCGAGGTGGGCTCCCTCCACCCGACCTATTCGGTGATTTCGCGCACGCTCAGCCACTTGAAGTCCACGTCCGTGGCGCTGTCCCAGCGGAACGTGGCCAGCGGACCGCCCCAGGTGATGGGCATGGCATCCACGGAGCCGCCGCAATTCGTGGCATCGCCGCCGATCTGGCCGGAGTCGGTGACGTCGTAGACCTTCTTCCACGTCACCTTGTCGGCATTGTCGTTGAGCCACAGCTCCAGCTTCACCGCGGGCTTCCCGTTGGAGGTGACGTTCTTCATGATGGACTTGAAGCCCACCCAGCGGCCCTTGAGCGAGCTGGTGCCCGTCTTGTAGGGCACGCTGTCGTAGCTGACGTGCCAGGACTCCTTCTCCCAGCGGACGCGGCCGTCGTAGTGCAGGCCGCCCTTGTAGGAGGAGCCCTCGCAGGCCAGCGAGTCGGTGTGGCGGCCGCCGCGCGCGTACCAGGCGAAGTTGTCGCTCCAATTGCTGGCGGCGTTCACCTTGACGAAGCCCGTCATCTCCACGTTCTTCCAGTCGTTGGCGGCCTGCATGTAACCGCGGCCCGCCAGCACGTCCCGGTCATACGTGGGGATCTTCTTCGAGTCGTAGCCCGTGGAGGTGCGCGCGTGCATGCGCACCTGGGTGCTCTTCATCTTCCAGGAGCCATCCGCGTTGCGGGTGATGGGATCCTGCGGGTCGAAGCGCGAGTCCTTCAGCGCGTCGTCCTTGAGGAACCACGTCTCGCCGCCCGCCTTCGTCGGGTAGATCATCTTCACGCCGAAGACATCCGTGTCCGCTGCGGGAGCCGGAGTGGGCGCGGGAGCAGGCGATGGCGCGGGAGCAGGTGCTGGACCCGGCGTGGGAGCGGGCTCGGGCGTGGGAGCCGGAGCGGGCGTGGGAGCGCTGGGGCCCGGAGTGGGAGCAGGCGACGCGGTCCCCGGGTCGTTCGTCAGGTCTCCACCCATGCCATCCCCATTCAAGCCGGGGGGCGTCCGCGAGTCCGGTACCTGCTCCGCCGGCTCACAGCCGACGGCCGAAGCCAGGAAGAAGGAGGCGCAGAGAGCGGAAAGAAGTCGGTAGCGAATCAACGAGATTCTCCATGCGAGGGGGCCGTGAGGCGGGGAGCCGCCGGCGGAGGCGCCAGGGCCACTCCGTCGAGCGCTCCCGATCGCGGAGACAGGACGGCGCGGATGGCTCCACGCCCGCTCACCGCTCCCGGGACCGGCCAGGTGCTCACGAGCCCGGTGGACATTCGGATCCAGCCGGTTTCGGGCCCCTGAACACAAGCCGACACTCCATCATCCCGCCCCCAGGTCCGGGCCCCAGGCTCGCCTGTCTGTCCTGGAGACGAGGTGAAGAGTGGCCGCTCTCCCTCGGTTTTCCCGAAGGATTGCGCCCCTATTACCTATTTGCCGAATTGTCGAGGAGCCTTTAATTCAGAAAGCATGAAGAATCAGATCAAGACGCTGCTGCTGCTCGGCGTGTTGTCGGTGGTGCTCATCGGCATCGGCGCGGCCTTGGGAAAGGGCTTCCTCCTCGGCGCGCTGGTGCTGTCGCTGGCGATGAACCTGGGAGCGTATTTCTACTCGGACAAGCTGGTGCTGAGCATGCACGGGGCGCAGGAGGTGAGCCCCCGGGAAGCGCCGGGCCTGCACCGGATGGTGGAGGAGCTGTCGGCGCGTGCGGGCATTCCCAAGCCGCGCGTCTTCCTGATGAACGAGGCGCAGCCGAACGCCTTCGCGACGGGCCGGAACCCGGAGCACGGCGTGGTGGCGGTGACGGCGGGCATCCTGGAGGTGCTCGACGAGCGGGAGCTGCGCGGCGTGCTGGCGCACGAGCTGGCGCACATCAAGAACCGGGACATCCTGGTGTCCACCATCGCGGCGGCGGTGGCGTCGGCGGTGACGTACATGGCGCACGCGGTGGGCATGTTCGGCTCGATGTTCCTGGGCCGGGACGAGGACGGAGAGGAGGGCCTCTCTCCGCTGCAGACGCTGGCGCTGGCGCTGGTGGCGCCCCTGGCGGCCACGGTCATCCAGATGGGCATCTCGCGCTCGCGCGAGTACCTGGCGGACCAGACGGGCGGGGAGATCTCCGGAGATCCGGAGGCGCTGGCGAGCGCGCTGCGCAAGCTCGAGGCGGGGGCGATGGCGCTGCCGGTGGAGGGGCGTCCGGCGACGGCGAGCCTGTTCATCGTGAGCCCCTTCGCGGGGATGCAGAGCATCCTGTCGCTCTTCTCGACGCACCCGCGGACGGAGGAGCGCGTGCGGCGGCTGCGTGAGCAGGCCCTGCGGATGTCCACGCCCCGGGGCTGGAGCGGGAGCGCCCTCCCCTTCGCCCGCTGACGGCTTCCCCTCCCCTTCACAAAGAAAGACATCCCTTCATGGACATGCAGAGTGTAGGCAGCCCCGCCCTCTGGGCGGGGTTCATCATATTCGTGCTGTTGATGCTGGCGCTGGACCTGGGCGTCTTCCACCGGAAGACGCACGAGGTGAAGTTCAAGGAAGCGCTGACGTGGAGCGGGGTGTGGATCTCGCTGGCGCTGGTGTTCAACCTGGGCATCTGGTGGAAGTTCGGGCCCACGCCGGGGATGCAGTTCCTCACGGGCTATCTGATCGAGAAGTCGCTGTCGATCGACAACATCTTCGTCTTCGTCGTCATCTTCTCGGCGCTGAAGATTCCGGCGGTGTACCAGCACCGGGTGTTGTTCTGGGGCATCCTGAGCGCGCTGGTGCTGCGCGCGGCGATGATCTTCGCGGGCGTGGCGATGCTGCAGCGCTTCCACTGGCTGATCTACGTCTTCGGGGCGTTCCTCATCCTCACGGGGGTGAAGCTCTTCCTGCAGCGCAACAAGGAGGAGCACCCGGAGGACGGCGCGGTCATGAAGCTGGCGAGGCGGGTCATCCCGTCCACGCCGCGCTTCGACAAGGATCACTTCTTCACGGTGGAGAATGGCAAGAAGCTGGCCACGCCGCTGTTCATGGCGCTGGTGCTGGTGGAGCTGACGGACGTGCTGTTCGCGCTGGACTCCATCCCGGCCATCTTCGCGGTGACGACGGATCCGTTCCTGGTGTTCACGTCGAACATCTTCGCCATCCTGGGCCTGCGCTCGCTGTTCTTCGTGCTGGCGGGGGCGGTGGAGAAGTTCTCCTACCTGAAGGTGGGCCTGTCGGCGGTGCTGGTGTTCGTGGGCACGAAGATGGCGCTGGTGGACGTGGTGAAGGTGCCGCCCGCGGTCTCGCTGGGAGTCATCGCGCTGCTGCTGGGCGGCTCCATCGTGGCCTCGCTGCTGAAGGCGCGGGCGCTGGAGCGGGCCGGGGCGGACAAGGCCCTGGCCTCGCGGGGGCAGCCGGCGCCCGCGGCGGAGTGAGCTCCGGGGCAGGCCCGGAAAACACAGAGGCCGTGAGCCCCTGGGGACTCACGGCCTCTGTGTTTGTGGGCGCACCAGGATTCGAACCTGGGACCCCTGCCGTGTGAAGGCAGTGCTCTACCGCTGAGCTATGCGCCCGATTGCGGTGATCGGGACCCGTCGGAGTGGGCGCACCAGGATTCGAACCTGGGACCCCTGCCGTGTGAAGGCAGTGCTCTACCGCTGAGCTATGCGCCCCCGACGAAGCGACGGGTGGGTAGATGCCACCCGCCGTGTTCCCTGTCAACGGCTATTCTCGCGCGATTTCTTCCAGCCGCTCGTCCAGCTCGCGCAGCCGGCGCTTGAGGCCGGAGAGCTTCTTGCCCACGGCCTTGAAGTCGCTCCGGGTCGCGAAGCTCAGCGCCCTCATCAGCTCCTCCTGGCCCCGGTCCAGCGCCTGCTTGCCCCGCTGCACGGAGCCGAGCGCCTGGGCGACCGCCATGGCCCGCTTCTCGTCGGCCAGCAGCTTCTCCATGGCCTTCTGCGACACGCCCAGGGCCTGCTTCTTCAGGTTGCGGCGAATGCTCATGACTGCCCCCCGCGGGCCGTCATGGCCCGTCCACGTACTCCGTCTTGAGCGCCCCGAAGACGCGATCCGCGATGCCCTTGAACCGCAGGCGCTCGATGAGCTGCTGCAGGTCTCCCTTCACCGCGATGCGCCGCCGCAGCACCGCCTCCACGGGATCCAGGCTCCCCTGCAGCAACTGCTTCCACACCGTGTAGGGCGCCCGCGCCAGGTAGGCGGGATCCAGCTCGTCCAGATCGTCCGGCTCATCCAGCACGCGCAGCTTCTCGATGCGGCCGCCGCGCGGCACCAGGTGCGCCACGAAGGCCCGAGCCAGCTTGCCCGGCTCCGCGTCGACGATGACCCCGATCTCTCCCTGCCACCCCTGGGCGGCGAGCGAGCTCTCCGGATCCGAGTTCACCAGCCGAACCGCCTCCTCACACCACTCCTTGGACGGGAACGTGGCCATGCCGCCGCCTACCCCCTACGGAAGATGCTCTTGACCTTGGAGAACAGCCCGCTGCTCTCCTGGTGGGACGACGGCGTGGACGCCGCCTGCTCGGCCTTCTGGGCCCGCTCCTCGGCCACCCGCGCCAGCTCCTTCTTGAGCAGCTCGGGCGTGTCCCGCGTGGCCAGCTCGATCCGCCGGGGGCCGCCCGGCTCCTCGACCATGACCTGCAGCAGGCACTCCTCGTTGAGCCGGAAGTCGATCTTCCGCCCCGCCGCCTCGGCCGGTACCCGGAGCGTGCCCAGGTACTCGTTGTCCACCATCAGGTCGCTGTCGCCCTGGAAGATGTCCATCTCGATGAAGGGCGCGCCCGGATCCTTCGGAGGAGGCAGCCGGAAGCTCTTCACCAGCGGGATGATGGAGTTCTTCTCGATGACCCGGCGCACGCGCCCGTTGGGCAGCGCGTAGCCGATGGGCATGGACACCGCGTCCAGCAGCGTCACCGAGTCGATGGTGCCCAGCGAGTCCGCCAGCAGCGCGGCGCCCAGGGCCACGCACTCGTCCGGGTGCACGCCCTTGCGCGGCGGCTTGCCGAAGTGCTCCTGAATCCGCTGCTGCACCAGCGGCATGCGGCTCTGCCCGCCCACCAGGATGATCTCGTCGATCTCCGAGCGGTGGATGCCCTTCTCCGCCAGCACGCGGTCGCAGATCTCGAACGTGCGGTCCACCAGATCCATGGTGAGCGCGTTGAGGTTCTCGCGCGTCAGGGGAATCCGCAGGTCCAACGGCTTGCCCTTGCGCTCCTCGATGTAGGGCAGGTCGATGACCACGTTGGGGATGAGCGTGAGATCGATCTTCGCCGCCTCGGCCGCGTTCTTGATGCGCTGCATGGCGATGGGGCTCTGCGAGAGGTCGACCTTGGTCTCCTCCCAGAACTTCTCGAGCACGTAGTCCATCACCCGGTTGTCGAAGTCGACGCCGCCCAGGAAGGTGTCGCCCCCGGTGGCCAGCACCTCGAAGACGTTGCCCGTCAGGTGCAGCACCGAGACGTCGAAGGTGCCACCGCCCAGGTCGTACACGAGGATCTTCTGATCCAACCCGCGGTTGAAGCCGTAGGCGAGCGCCGCCGCGGTGGGCTCGTTGACGATGCGCTTGACGTTGAAGCCGGCGAGCTTGCCGGCCTCCTTCACCGCCTGGCGCTGGCTGTCCGTGTAGTACGCCGGCACGGAGATGACGGCCTCGTCGATGGGGCCGCCCAGGAACTGCTCGGCGATCGTCTTGAGCTGCTTGAGGATGAAGCTGGAGACCTCGGGCAGCGTGTACATGCGCCCGCCCAGCGTCACCGCCGCCTCCCCGTCCGGGGCCTCGACGATGTCGTACTTGAAGTAGCCCTTCAGGTCGTCGACGACCCGGGACTGGTACTTGCGGCCGATGAGGCGCTTGGTCCCGTAGAGCGTGTTCTTCGGGTTGGTGACC
Organism: Archangium sp.; assembly: GCF_057119385.1. Taxonomy (NCBI): domain Bacteria; kingdom Pseudomonadati; phylum Myxococcota; class Myxococcia; order Myxococcales; family Archangiaceae; genus Archangium; species Archangium sp. The sequence goes on from NZ_DBNGVP010000236.1 coordinate 50,430, forward strand.
ATCTGATCCTTGGCCACGCCCCCCACCAGCAGCTCGCCCTTGCCGGAGAGCGCCACCACCGAGGGCAGGATCAGATTGCCGCGATCCGTGGGGACGATCTTCGGGATGCGGTTCTTCACGGACGCGACCAGTGTGTTGGTCGTTCCCAGATCAATCCCGATGATGCGAGGTCTGTCCGCCATGGTGGAGTACTTCTCTGTATCACGTCAGGAGCCGGGTTGCGCAGTTCTCGTCTCCACGATCAGCCGGTCGTAGGGCGCCTCCTCGCCTGGCGGCAGCTCCTCGACGAAGCGGGAAAGCCGGAGGACCGCCCGCTCGCCTCCTCGCAGGACGGCGGAGATCGGGTAGCACAACGCCAGCTCGTCCTTGGCCCGGGTGGCCGCCACGTAGAAGAGCCGGCGCTCCTCCTCCACCTCGTCCGGCGTCTGGGCGGCTCCCGGCAGCGGGAAACGGCCCTCGGCCAGCGAGATGACGAAAACCGCCTGCCATTCCAGCCCCTTGGATTGGTGCACGGTGGACAGCGTGAGGCTCTCCGCCGGAGGCTCTCCCGTCGCCTCGCGGGCCGAGAATTCGGCCACCAGCGCGATCTCCGACAGGAAGCGCGGCAGCGCCTCGAAGCGCCCGGCGAACTCCGCCAGCTGCCGGATGTCGTCCTCGCGCCGCTCCTCTTCCGGGAACTCCGTCCGCAGGTACTCGCCGTAGCCTCCCGCCAGCACCTCCTGGATCATCTGTCCTGGTGTCAAATTCGACCCGGGGGCCCCCAAGCGCTCGAGGAGTTGGATCAGCCGGGCGAAGCCGGCGGCGGCCTTCCGGGGGAGCTCGGCCTGGACCTCGGGACGGGCCATGCCCTCCACGAGCGACAGCTCCGGCGGCAGGGCGAGCAGCGCCTCCCAGAGGGTCTCGGCGGTGGCGGGACCGATGCCGGGCACCAGCTTCACCACGCGCTTGAGGGCCAGCTCGTCCCGCGGGTTGCCCGCCAACCGCAGGTGGGCGAGCACGTCCTTCACGTGGATCTGCTCGAAGAAGCGCACGCCCGAGCGCACCCGGAAGGGGATGCCCCGGCGGACCAGCTCCAGCTGCAGCTCGATGGAGTGGCTGTGGGCGCGGTAGAGCACCGCCATCTGCTCCAGGGGCATGCCCCCGTCGCGCAGCTCGAGCACCCGCTGGGCCACGAAGGCGGCCTGCTGATCCAGATCCAGGGTGCACGCGAGCACGGGCACCGGCCCCGGGGGCCGCGAGGAGATGAGCTGCTTGGAGAACTGGCGCTGGTTGAGCGAGATGGAGGCGTTGGCCAGCCGGAGGATCTCCGGCGTCGAGCGGTAGTTGCGGGTGAGCGGGTAGATGCCGCAGCCCGGGTAGCGCTTGGGGAAGTCGATGATGTTGGTGAAGTCCGCGCCCCGGAAGCTGTAGATGGACTGGCAGTCGTCGCCCACCGCGGTGAGGTTGCGGCGCTCGCCGGCGAGCAGATCCACGAGCTCGCCCTGCAGCCGGTTGGTGTCCTGGTACTCGTCCACCAGCACGCAGTGGAACCGGTCCACGAGCTGCTCGCGGATGATGGGGTTGTCCACGAGCAGCCGCTTGAGCATCACCAGCAGATCATCGAAGTCCATCAGGTGCATGCGGCCCTTGCGCTCGGCGAAGCGGCGGGCCACCGCGAGCACGTCCTCGGCCACGGGGAGGAACTGCGGGCGGCGCTCCACCAGCACCTCGGCCACGGAGAGCTGCAGGTTGGCGGCCATGGAGACCAGGTCCAACACCACCTCGGCCTTGGGGAAGCGCCGCTCGCGGGGCAGCTTGCGCTCGGCGATGCACGAGGACATCAGGTCGCGCGCGTCCTCGCGATCCAGCACCGTGAAGTCGCGCGAGAAGCCGATGGCCCCCGCGTGCTGGCGCAGCAGCACGTGCGCCGCGTGGTGGAAGGTGCCGCTCAGCAGCTGGCGCACGTCCGCGAAGGCCCCGGCCAGCTCCTCCACCCGCCGCGTCATCTCCCGCGCGGCCCGGTTGGTGAAGGTGAGCAGCAGCACGCCCTCGGGAGGGATGCCCCGCTCCAGCAGCCGCGCCACCCGGAACGTCAGCGTGCGCGTCTTGCCCGAGCCCGCCCCGGCGATGACCAGCACCGGCCCCTCCCCCGCCTCCACCGCCAGCAGCTGCTCCTCGTTGAGCAGCCGCGCATAGTCGATCCGCGGCGCGGGAGTCGCCGTCGCGGCCTTCAGCGTGTACGTGCGGGTGGCCATGGATGGCTCACTCTACTGGTCGGTCTGACCTGCCGGATCGGGTGGGTCTCCCCCGGAGGAGAATACCTGTTCAGTGGGTCTGGAGCGCCGTGAGGCGGGCGGCGGCCTCGGCGCGGATCTCCGGGGAGGGATCCCGCTCCCGGGCCACCTCGAGCAGCAGCGGCGCCAGCTTCGGCAGCTTCGCGCCCACCGCGCGCAGGGCCTCGCGGCGCTCGGACACGGCGCTCTCCAGGCGCTCACGCACCGCGTCGTCCCCGCATGTGCGCGCCCCGGGAGTGCGCTCGCGCAGCAGCAGCTCCGCGTCCGCCAGCCGCGCCTCCGACAGCTTCAGCGCCTCCGAGGCCGTCAGCGCGAAGCCGTCCAGGTCCTCGGGGAACTCGGTGTTCGTCTTCCGGGCCCGGGCGATCGCCTCGGACGCGATGCGCGCGTTGTCCACCGCCGCGCACAGCTGCCGCGCCGCCGCCAGGGGCACGTTGCCCTCGGGCGAGATGGACTCCTCGCGCGCCACCCGCAGCGCCCACAGCGCCAGCTGCCGCGCCGCCACCGCCGCCGAGAACGACTGGCGCCGCTCCTCGCGCAGCCGCACCCAGCGCCGCAGCACCACCGGATCCGGATCCTCCGGCACGAAGGCCCGCTGGTACTCGGTGGCCGCCTCGCCCAGCCGGCCGGACAGGTCCAACAGCGCCGCCATGGACAGGTACAGCTCCGGGCTGCCCGCCTTCTCGCGCAGCGACTCCAGCCGCACCGCCACCTCGTAGTCCGCCACCGGCTTCGGCAGCGCGCTCAGCACCGTCCGCAGGCCGTCCAGCGCCCGCTGCCGCACGAGCGGATTGCGCCCCGCGCGGAAGGTCTCCAGCAAGGGGTCCACCGCCTTCACCGACACGTGCTGGCCCAGCTCCTCCGCCGCCTGCCACCGGTCCATCGGGTCCGGCGACACCAGCGCGGCCCGCAGATCCTCGAGGCTCCGCAGGTAGTGCTCCACCTGCGCGGACCGGGCCAGGGGCTCGGTGCTGCGCAGCGCCACGCGCTCGGCACGGGCCCGGGCCAGGCGCGCCGGGAAGTCCTTCAGCTTCGTCCCCAGCGGGTGCCCCGCCACGCGCGCCTCGGCCTCCTCCAGCAGCCCCGAGACGAGCAGCCCCTCCACCTCCAGCGCCAGCAGCTTCACCTTCGCCTGCTCGCGGTAGCGCCCCGCCGGGAAGTCCCGCAGGTACACGAAGAGCTGCCCCGCCCCCGCCGTCTCCGCCCGCGCGAAGCTCTCGTCGTCCAGCCGCGACTCCACCTGCAGGCGGCGCGGATCATCCGGCGACTCGCGCAGGTACTCGCGCAGTTGCCGCGGGTCCTTCGTCGTGGACAGCTCCTTCAGCTCCGCCTCCCTCAGGAGCCGCTGCGCCTCCTCGCGCTGGGCCCCCTCGGGATGGTCTCGCAGGAACTGCCGCAGCGCCGCCGCCGTGCCCGCCTCCTTCGCCGCGTTGAAGCGCAGTCCCTCCAGCAGCGCCCGGGCCGCCCGCGCCTGCGGCGCATCCGGGTTCGCATCCAGGAAACGCTTGTAGGCCAGCACCGTGTGCAGCTTCGAGGCCTCCTCGAACTCCAGCTCGGTGACGCGCACCTCGGCGGCCTCGGCGTCGTCTCCCACCGGGTACTCGCGCAGGAAGGCGCGATAGGCCTCGAGCGTGTCGGCGTCCCGCGCCCGCTGGTACGCCCGGGGCGCGCCACAGCCGGTCAGCAACAACAGCAGGGAGAGGGCTCGGAGCTTGCGCATCACCCCAGGATTACCACCACGTCTCCGGGTGAAAAAACCGGGCTTTCTCGCTCGCCTGGCTGGGTAGGTTTTTTGACGACACACCCGGTCCGCCCGACCATCGGGGCGTGGACTCGCTACAGGGAGGTCGCGACATGAGGCTCTGCGTGCTGCTCGCCGGACTGCTGGTGATGACCGGATGTGCCGCCACCGGCAGGCCCATGGGCGGAAGCGTGCTCGCCTCGAGCTACCGCTACAGCCCCCTGACGCCCGCCGCCGCGCCCAAGGCGCCGTTGAGCGAGGTCGCCGCCAGGCCCGCCGCCGCGCCTGCTTCCTCGCCTGCCCCGCGCAGGCAGGTGCGCCCTCCCCCGCCCGCCGCGAGCCGCGAGAACGTGCTCGCCACCGCGAGGGATCTCGTGGGCAGCCGCAAGGTGAAGGTCGCCGGGCGCACGTGGCCGGATGACTGCACCGGCTTCGTCGAGGGCGTGTATGCGCGGGCCGGGGTCTCCTTCCGCGGCTCCGGGGTGGCCGGGGACAACGGCGTCACGGCGATCTACCGCTACGCCCGGGACCATGGCCGCGTGTTCACCCGGGGCAAGCCGAAGCCGGGAGACCTGGTGTTCTTCCGGGAGACGTATGACCAGAACCGCGATGGGCGCCGCAACGACGGGCTGACCCACGTGGGGCTGGTGGACGAGGTGGAGAGCGATGGCACCGTCGTCGTCATCCACCGGGTGAAGCGGGGCGTGGTGCGCTACCGGATGAACCTCGCGAAGCCGGGCCTGCGGAGGGATCCGCGCACGGGCGAGGTGCTCAACGACATGCTGCGCGTGCCCGGGCCGGGGAAGATGCCCGTGCTCACCGGGCAGCTCTTCGCCTCCTACGGCTCCGTGCTGCCCGAGTCCAAGCCCGCGAAGTCCACGGCGGCCGTGGCCCGTCGGTAGGAGACAAGGCCATGACATCGGAAAACCGGAAGAGCACTGGCGACACTGCGGGGTGGTGCGACGGGATACTGCCCTACGCGCCGCTCTCGACACTCAAGCCGCTCTCCGATGGGCTCTGGTGGGTAGATGGGCCCGTCATCAAGATGAGCTATGGCCTGGTCTCCCTGCCGTTTCCCACGCGCATGGCGATCATCCGTCTGCGCTCGGGCGGCTTGTGGATGTGGTCTCCAACGGCTCCAACGCCAGAACTGTTCGCGCAGCTCGATGCGCTCGGGCCCGTCGAGCATCTCGTCTCGCCGAACAGGTTCCATTACGCGGCCATCCCGGCCTGGAAGAAGCGCTATCCGCGTGCGACGGCCTGGGCCTCCCCGGGAGTCCGTGAGCGTGCACGCTCCCAGAAGCTCGATGTCCCCTTCGATGCCGATCTCGGCGACGACGCGCCCTCGTCATGGGCGCAAGACATCGGACAGCTCATCTTCCGAGGCAGCCGCTTCATGGAAGAGGTCGTGTTCTTCCACAAGGCGTCCTCGACCTTGATCCTGGCGGATCTGGTGATGGCACTCGAACGAGAGCGTGTCCGGCCACGACTGCGATGGCTGCTCGAGCTCGGCGGCACGATGTGGCCGGGGCAAACGCCGCGCGAGGTGCAGGCGACGACTTGGGGCCGCAAACCCCAGGCGCGCGCCTGCTACCGGCGAATCCTGGACTGGAAGCCTCGCCGGGTGCTCCTCGCGCACGGCCGCTTCGACCTCGAGGATGCGACAGCCCAGCTCGAGCGCGCGTTCGCCTGGCTGCGTTGACGCGCTCCGAGCCGGGCTCCTGCCCTCACCCGTCACGCCAGCTTCGCGAGCGCTTCCTTGTGGAAGTCCTGCAGCTCGTCCTGGCGGCCCTCGTGCACCTTGCGGGCCCACTGCGCATCCGCCAGGAGCGCGCGGCCCACCGCCACGAGATCGAACTCCTCCCGCTCCAGACGGCGCAGCAGGTTGTCGAGCGACGCGGGCTTGGAGCTCTCGCCCCGGAAGGCCGCCGTGAACTCACCGCTCAGCCCCACCGAGCCCACCGTGATCGTCGGCTTGCCCGTGAGCTTCTTGGCCCAGCCCGCGAAGTTGAGCTCCGAGCCCTCGAACTCCGGCTCCCAGAACCGCCGCTGCGAGCAGTGCAGGATGTCCGTGCCCGCCTCCACGAGCGGCGTGAGCCAGGACTCCATCTCCTTGGGCGTCTGGGCGAGCTTGACGGTGAAGTCCTGCTGCTTCCACTGCGACAGGCGCAGGATGATGACCATGTCCTTGCCCACCGCCGCGCGGATGGACTTCACCACCTCGGCGCCAAAACGGGCGCGCTCGGCGATGGTGGCACCCCCGTAGGCATCGGTCCGCACGTTCGTGCCGGCCCAGAAGAACTGGTCGATCAGGTAGCCGTGCGCGCCGTGGATCTCGACCACGTCGAAGCCCAGCCGCTTCGCGTCCGCCGCCGCCTGGCCGAAGGCCGCGATGGTGTCGGCGATGGCCTCGTCCGTCATCGGCTCGGTGAACTTCTTGCCCGGAGAGGACAGGCCGGAGGGCGTATCCACCGGAGGCGGCGCGACCCAGGTGGTCATGGGGTTGCGCGCCGAGCCCACGTGCCAGAGCTGGGGGCCCATCTTCCCGCCCCCGGCATGCACCTCGTCGATGACGCGCTTCCAGCCCGCCAGCGCCTGCTCGCCATGGAAGTCGGGCACGTTGGGATCGTTCTTGGCCGAGGGCCGCTTCACCACCGTCCCCTCCGAGAGGATGAGGCCCACCTCGTTCTCGGCCCGGCGGCGGTAGTACGCGGCGACCTCGGGCGTGGGGACACCTGCCGGAGAGAACGAGCGCGTCATGGGGGCCATGACGATGCGGTTCTTCAGCGTCAGCGACTTATGGGTGAAGGGGCGGAACAGGGCGTCTGCGGCCATCGGGGGGGGCACTCCGGGGGTGAAGCGTTCAGAAGCGGCTGATTAACCCTTCCACTCCCCGTGGGCATTTAGAAGTGATGATGCCGGCAATCAGCGGAGGTGGACTCCCAGAGGGGGGCGCCACAACTCGCGGTGCAGGACAGTCGCCCGGAGGGCTCGTTGTTCCCCGTGGACGGCTGGGGGATCCTTCCGGAGCGCCGTTCCCCCCCTCCCACGGGCCCCCCCCAAAGGAGCCGCCACCGATGTCGCTGAGTACTTTCGCCAAGAAGGCCCTGCCCTGGCTCGCGTTCGCCCTGGCGATCGCCGCCCTCGGCTCCACGTGGAACTGGGCCCTCGCGAAGGCGACCGAGCGGCATCGCATCCACCACGCCTTCACCACCGGCACCACCAAGTACATCCTCGGCCTGTGCCCGAGCACCCCGCTCGTGAACGACATGCCCTCCTGGGCGAGCGACATGCGCACGCGCTGCCAGGTGAAACAGCCCTCCTGGGGCGTCGGGGACAACGGCACCGCCCGCCCCGAGCTCGACCTCGAGAACAGCTCCACGTGGCAATCCATCCAGCTCCTCTCCAGGCTCGTGCTGGAGATCTCCCCGGGCAAGCTGCTGTCCCTCCTGTCACTGGTGGTCATCTCGCTGGCCGGAGTCCTCGGCCTGCAGCGGCGGGGTTGGCTCGGCCGCCAGGGCCTCACCCTGCGCGTCGCACGGGGCGCCGCGCTGTCCATGCTCGCCATCGTCATGTTCGCCCTGAGCATCTCGCTCATGCTGCTCGACGAGCAGGAGACGCTGACGATGTGCCAGATCACCGGCAGCACCTACGCCAACCTGCTCTCCATCGACACGCGCTGCTCCCAGCAGACCCTGCTGTTGCGCGACACCCAGGCGATGCTCGCGCAGAAGAAGGACGAGCTGGATGCCCGCTCCCAGGAGCTGGAGGACCTCAAGCAGGAGATCGCCTCGCTGGGCGCGATGCGGGACGCGCTGGGCTCGTTCAAGACGGAGCTGAAGAGCCAGAGCGAGAGCACCCAGCAGCTCATCATGGCCGTCACCGGCGCCACGCTCGAGGGCATCAGCAAGGCGGTGGATCCGCTCCAGAAGGACGTGAAGGGGCTGGATGCGGCGCTCAAGACGGACCTGACGGACTTCAAGGCCGGTCTGCGCGGCGAGCTGCAGGGGGACCTGAAGGACCTGGTGCGGAGCGAGCTGAAGGCGGCCCTGCGGGAGGAGGCGCTCGAGGATCTCATCCGGCGGGAGGTGCGGGCGGCGGTACGGGAGGACGTCCGCGCGGTGGTGCGCGGAGAGCTTCAGGAGTCGCTGAAGCCGGTCCTGGCGGTGGGCCACGTGTCCGCGCCAGCGCCCAGGCCCGCGGAGCCCGCGCCCAAGGCCACGAAGACGGCGAGCAACAGCGTCTCCGCCAAACCCGCCGCGCCCGAGACCAAGAAGCCCTCCGCGCCAGCCCCTGGCAAGCGCTGAAGCGGCCTCATGGGTGCCCTCTCCCAGAGGGAGAGAGTGCATGCGCAACTCACTTCCCGGACTGGAGCTCGGAGAGCATCTCCCTCGCCTGACTGAAGTCCGCGTCCAGCGCCAGCACCCGCTCGAAGCACTCCCGCGCCTGGGCATCCTGTTCCAGGCGCACGTGGCACATGCCCTGGTTGTAGTACGTGCCGGGCGCCTCGCCGTACTCCCGCAGTGAGTGCTCGAAGAACGTCAGGGCCTCCGCCGGACGCTCCATCGCGTACAGCAGCATCCCCAGGTGGTAGGCGAGATCGTCCTGCTCTCCTCCGATCGGATAGTCCGCCTCCCACACCTGCTGGATCGCCCAGCACACCTCCTGCCGCAGCGGCTCGCTCGCGGCCTCGGCCTGGGCCAGCAACGAGGGGAAGACCGCCATCAGCAACCCGGAGTCCCAGCCACTCCAGCGCAGGAGCGCCAGGAGTTCCTCCAGCGTCATCTCCTCGTGGTGCTGCTCTATCCGCCCGAGCAGCGTGGCGTAGTCGTCCGGCCCCGAGCGCTCGATGGCCTCCTCGTACGCCAGCTCCGTCTCGCCATATCCGTCCGGCGGCTGGCCCAGCAGGAAGGCCCCCACGTGCAGGCTCACGTGACGATGGATGGGCCGCAGCACGTGTCCCTCCCGGAGGCGGAAGTACCGGCCGATGGCGTCGTAGTTCACCATCAACGAGAACGCCCCCGCGTGCCGCACCAGGCTCACCCCGGACGAGCGATCGCTCAGCTCGTCCTGGCTGGCGTGCCCCTTGTCTCCCGAGAGCAGCAGCAGGCGGTCTCCCGACAGCCGTTGCAGCCTTCGCAGGCACCGCAGCGCGGTGGAGGGAAACAGGAACGTCGCGTCGTCCAGCCGCTCCCGGTAGTCCTCCAGGATGCCATCCAGCTCCGCGTCTCCGTAGCAAGCGCCCCGCACCTCGTGGTCCTCGAAGGACACCATCGCCTGCTCCAGGAAGTCCTCCGCCTCCACCTCGCGCTCGGGCCGCGGCGAGGAGACCGAGACGAGGCACTCGTGGAGCACGCCGTCACGCACGGAGAAGGCGTCCTGCGGAATGCTGTCGAAGAAGTAGTTGGCCACCACCGCCAGCGGGTTCGCCACCGTGCCCGGCGCCAGCACGGTGCCACTGCGGCGGAGCACCAGCTGCGCATCGTGCTCGGCGTCGAAGCGGGCCACGTCCAACAGGCCCTCGTCGAGGAAGGGCTGGAGCCGGGGATGGGACAGCCAGAACTCGAGGTTGCGCTCGGGCAGGTCCGTCATCACGTACCGGAAGCCCACGTCCCTCAGCCGCGAGCGCGCGTGCAGCCGGCGGAAGGCCTCCAGGAAGTGGAAGGCGAAGCGCCCCGACCCGGCCCCGAGCTCGATGAGATGGAAGGGCTGGCCCGAGTCCCACTCGGAGGCCGCGCACCAGTCCCGCATCCACCCGAGCACCACCTGCGCATAGGCCTGGCCAGCGACGGGGTTGCTGGTGATGAAGCTCGGCAGGAGTCCCCGGCGCCAGGCCTCGATGCCCTGCCGCTCGTAGAAGGCCCGCTGGCGGCTCCACAGCAGGGAGCGCGACAGGCGTTGGTTGTGCTCGAGGACGACACCGGTCGGCTCCACCCCAGGCACCGTCCCACCTGGGGGGGAGAGCGTCAAGCCACTACGTCGACGAGGACACCCGCGCCGTGCGATCCCACGCCGCCCGCTGTGTGTTCCTCAGGAACCGCCAGAACCCCACGACGATCGCCAGGTTCATGGTCACGAAGTAGTAGGCCACCGACGCCACCCGGCGCGCCGAGCCCTTCAGCAACCCCTTCTTCCCCAGGTACGCCAGCGCGTAGAACAGCGTCTGCCCCACCAGCGTCAGCTTGTAGAGCGGGCTGCTCAGCAGGAAGAGGTTGGCCACCAGCGCCAGCACCATCAGCGCCGGGGCGCACCAGCGCAGCAGCTTGTGCGACCAGAACGCGAACGCCGGGAAGCCCGACAGCGGCGAGAGCAGCCCCGGCACCATCCTCAGGCTCTGGAAGTTGCCCGCCGCGATGCGCGCCCTCCGCCCGAACTCCTTGCCGTAATCCTCCGTCGTCTCCTCGTGCGCCACCGCCTCGGGCTCGTAGACCACCTTGTAGCCCTTCTCGAGAATGCGCAGCGGAATCACGAAGTCGTCCACGATCGTCGCCGGCGGCAGGGCGCTGAACAGCGAGCGCCGGATGGCGTACAGGCCTCCGTTCGCCCCCACCACCGCGCCCCGCTTGCCCTCGTAGAGCTTGATGAGCGATTCGTACGTCCAGTACGTGCTCTCCTCGTACTCGGCCTTCGTCGGGTTGTAGAGCCGCAGCTGCCCGCACACCGCCCCCACCTCGGGGTCCTCGAAGTGCCGCACCAGCCGCTTCACCGCCTCCGGCTCGATCATCGTGTTCGCGTCCGAGAGCAGCACGATGTCGCCCTTGGCCATGGGGATGCACCGGTTGAGCACCGACGTCTTGCCCCCGCGCGGCGCCGCCGACAGCCGCACCCGCTCGTCCGTGCACCGCAGCACCCGCTCATCCGTCCCGTCCATCGAGCCGTCCGAGCCGATCAGCATCTCGAAGCGCGCCGCCGGATAGTCCAACGCCAGACTGTTGCGCAGCTTCTCGTCGATGCAGCTCGCCTCGTTGTAGGCCGCCACCACCAGGCTCACCCGGGGCAGCCCGCTCGCCTGCTGCTCCTCGCGGCGCCGGTTCGCCCCCGAGCGCATGGAGCGCACGTTGTGCAGCACCTGCGCCACCCCATCCAGGGCGAACAGCACCAAAGGGTAGAGAAAGTACGTGTGCACCAACAACACCGCGGCACACCAGAACACCAGCTCCGCCATCACCCTGCCTCCCCGGCCGTCTCACACGTTGACCCGGAACAGGCCGGAGCAAGGCTCGTACCGCCGCCCGGAGCGGACCCTGTCCTCCAGGGCGAGATCGCAAGCACCCGGCTCGCCCCCAAGGGATGGGAACTTGTTTTCCCTCCCTGGGAACCGGGCCGCCCACCGGGGTCAGGGCACGGGACTTGCCTCGGGTGCGGGGCTGGCCTCGGGCGCGGAGCCTCCCCCGGTGGTGGGCGCCGGAGGGGCGTCCTCCTCGGGGGCCGGGACGAACTCGGGCGTGTCCTGGGGCTCGGGGGCCGGCGTCGTCGCGGGCTCGGCCGCCCGCTTCTCCAGCTCCTCGGCGTACGCATGGAGTTGCTGGGCCAGCTCGTGCTTGGGGTTGAGGGTGATGACGGTGTCCAACGCCGTCTTCGCCAGGGCCGGATCCTTGCGCAGCAGGGCGATGCGCGCTTCCAGCATGGAGGCCCGCAGGTTGCTGTTGTCCGCCTCGCGCATGGCCACCACCGCCTTGAAGGACTGCTCGACATTGCCCCCCACGGGGTTGGCGGAGTTGAGCACGTACTCGGCCAGCGTCAGCGAGCTCCAGTCCCGCTGCCCGGCCTGGGCCAGCTTCACGGCCATGCCGGGCGCATCGCCCCCACCCATGACACCCGTCATGAAGGCCTGGGCCTTGAGCCGCGCCAGGGCGGGCTCCGGCTCCTCCTTCTCGGGAGCCGCCGCCAGCTGCTTCAACACCTGCACCGCCTCCCTCGAGAGCACCGCGGCACGCTCCTCGAGCGGCGTGAGGGCCTGCTCCAGCTTGGACAGCTCCTCCCCCATCGTGTTGACGAGGCTCTGCCAGTTGGCGGGCGTCTGATTCAAACGGAGGCGGGCGAGCTCGGTCTTCAGCCCCTCCCCCTTCTGCCGGAGCGTGGCCACCCGCACCTGGGTGTCGTCCAGGTGCGTGGCGAGCGCGATGCCCACCTCCGCCAGCAGCTCGACGCTCTGGGGATTCGCCGCCGACAGGGCCTTCAACCGGGAGAGGGCCTCCTCCTTCGACGCCGCGTCGTCCCGCCGCAACAACACCAGCGCCTCGTCCCGGGCCCCCCGCGCCTCGGGCGGAATGGCGTGGGCCTTCGAGCGCCAGGCCGGCGAGGTCAGGAACGCCGTCAGCAGGAGCACGAGCACGCCCCCCGCGATGAGCAGTCCCCTGCCCTTACGGCCCGGCTGGGGCGGCTTCTTGCGGCCCCCGGGGTTGTTGACGCTCTCGACCGCGTGCTCGAGCGCCTCCAGCGGCAGCTCCAGCGGCTTGGACGGCCCCGGCGGGGCTCCCGCCACGGAGGCCTTGTTCTCGGAAGACGCCTCCGCCCTCAGCTCATCGATCGGGCGGTTCAACTGCTCGAGGATCTCCTCGGGAAGCTCGATGGGCGTGTGCGCGGCGACCGCCACCGCGGGCTCGGCCGCGGGCGCGCGGGGCGCCGGGACCGCGGGCGTCTCCCGCGACGGAGCCCGGGGCTGCAGACCCGGAGGATGCGCGGCCACGGGCGGCGGCTCCGTCACCGCGCCGAACACCTGCGTCGTCCCGGTAGCAGCCGGGCCCGCCGCGGGCTTCGCCACGGGAGCCATCTGCGGATGGGAGCCGAAGGGCGGCGTCGTCGACGCGGAGGGAGGCCGGGCCGGATGGGGACGCGGGGCGGCCTGGGGCTCGGGCAGCTCGGTGCCGAGCACCAGGAACTGCGCCGTGGAGGGAGTCGGCTGCTGCGGCGGGGGCTGCGGCACCGCGCCGAACACCTGGGTCCCCGTGGCGAGGGGAGGCGCCGAACCCGCCGGAGTCTTCGCGGCGGGCGCGGGCTTCGCTGAGGCGGGCGGCTTCGCGGCCGGAGCGGGCTTCGCGGCGGCGGGCGCGGGCTTCGCCGCGGCGGGCGGCTTCGCGGCCGGCGCGGGCTTCGCCACGGGCGCCATGGGAGGCACCTGGGGCACCGCGCCGAACACCTGCGTCGTCATGGCGGACGGCGCCGTTCCCGCCGCGGGCTTCGCCACCGGCGCCATGGGAGGCACCTGGGGCACCGCGCCGAACACCTGCGTCGTCGAGGCGGACGGCGGCGTGCCGCTCTTGCCATCACCGTAGACCAGCGTGGCGTTCAGGTTCGGCTGGGCCGCCGGGCGCGGCGGCTGCACCGCGCCGAATGCCTGGGTGGTGTGGGGAGCCGGGGCGGCGGCCTGGGCCGGCGGAGTGGCGATGAAGACGTGGCTGCAACGGGTGCACTGCACCGGTACACCCCCGGGCGGAAGCAACCGGGGGTCGAGCGCGTACTGCATCGAGCACTGGGGGCAGGCGATCTCCACACACGGTATCTACCACACGCCCTGGGGCGCTGGCGCCTACCGTAGCTCCGTTGTCGCCTGGAGGGCCTCCAACCGGGCTGCGCCCACGCCCGGCACCTCCGCCACCTGCTCCCACGAGACGAAGCGGCCTCCGGCCTCCCGCGCCTGGACGAGGCGCCGGGCGAGCGAGGCCCCCACTCCGGGCACCTTCGCGAGCTCGGCCTCGGAGACCGCGTTCAAATCCAACCGCTGTCCCAGCAGCAGGCGCTGCGGGGCGGAGGGCACGGCGCCCTCTCCGCACACCGCGACACCCCGCACCACACGCACCGCGCCGGGCTCACAGTCCAGCGCGGGCGTGGAGTCCGGCCAGCGGCCGCGCGCCAGCACGCCCAGGCCCAACAGCCCGAGCGCGGCCACCGCGAGTGCCCCTGTCCGGTTCACCGCTCAGCTCGCCGCGGGAGCCTTGTCCAGCCCGAACGCCGTGTGCAGCGCCCGGACGGCCAGCTCCGTGTACTTCGACTGGATGAGGCAGGAGACCTTGATCTCCGAGGTGGAGATGAGCTGGATGTTGATGCCCTCGGCGGCGAGGATCTGGAACATCCTGGCCGCCACGCCCGAGTGGTTGCGCATGCCCACGCCCACGATGGAGACCTTGGCCACGTCGCCGTCCGTCTCCACGCTGCCGGCGTTGACCTCGCGGGCCACCCGCTCGACGACCTCCTTGGCCTTGACCAGGTCCGTCTTGCCCACCGTGAAGGACAGGTCCGTCCTGCCCTCCTTGGAGGCCGTCTGGACGATCAGGTCCACCACGATGTTCTGCGCGTCGAGCGCCCCGAAGATCCGCGCGGCCACGCCCGGCACGTCCGGCACGCCGCTGATGGCGAGCTTCGCCTCGTTCTTGTCGTAGGCGATGCCGCTGACAACCACGTTCTCCATCGACTTGTCCTCCTCACACACCAGGGTCCCCGGGTCGTCCGTGAAGGAGGACTTCACCCAGAGCGGCACCTTGTACTTCATCGCGAACTCGACCGAGCGGATCTGCAGCACCTTGGCGCCCACGCTCGCCAGGTCGAGCATCTCCTCGTAGGAGATGCGATCCAGCTTGCGTGCCGCGGGGCACACGTTGGGGTCGGTCGTGTAGACGCCGTCCACGTCCGTGTAGATCTCACAGGCGTCGGCCTTGAGCGCCGCGGCGAGCGCCACCGCCGTGGTGTCCGAGCCACCGCGTCCCAGGGTGGTGACGTTGCCCTGCTCGTCCTGGCCCTGGAAGCCGGCCACCACCACGATGTGCTTCTGTTTGAGCGCCTCGACGATCTTGTCGGCGTCGATGCGTTTGATGCGCGCCTTGGAGAAGGTGCTGTCGGTGACGATCTGCACCTGGTGGCCGAGGAAGCTGGTGGCCAGGCCTCCCTGCGCCTGGATGGCCAGGGCCACCAGGCCGATGGACACCTGCTCGCCGGTGGCCACCACCACGTCCTGCTCGCGCTCGCTCGGCCGGTCGGTGATCTGCGAGACGAGTTTCAACAGACGGTTGGTCTCTCCGGACATCGCGGAGACGACGACGACCACGTCGTTGCCCGCTTTCTGGGCCGCGATGCAGCGGCGCGCCACGTTCTTCATCCGATCGGTATCGCCGACCGAGGTTCCGCCGTACTTCTGGACGATCAAGGCCACGTTGGCTGGTTCCTCCTGGAACGGCGCGTCAAGCTAGTGAGGTGGCCCCCCGGCTGTCAAAAGCTCCCTGAGCGGACGGGCTGCACGCCGCCACCTGTTGGGATATAGGGCCCCGTATCGCCGCCCCCGTAGCCTGGAGCCCCCGACATGTACCGCCCCCGCCTTCTCATCGATGGTGACACCCTCCGGCTGGAGGAGATCCTGCTGGTTGCCCGCAACGAGGCGATCGTCCAGCTCACGCCCGAGTCCGAGGCCTGCGTCAAGGCCTCGCGAGACCTGGTGGACCGGGTGGCCGCCGGGGACACGCCCGCCTACGGCATCAACACCGGCTTCGGCACCCTGGCCGAGGTGCGCATCGACAAGAAGGATCTGCGCGAGCTGCAGCGCAACCTGATCCTCTCGCACGCCGCGGGCGTGGGCACCCCCATGCCCCTGCCCGAGGCGCGCGCCCTGCTGCTGCTGCGGTGCAACGTGCTGGCCAAGGGCTTCTCGGGCATCCGCCTGGAGACGCTGCAGCTGGCGCTGGACATGCTGAACAAGGACGTGGTGCCGGTGGTGCCCGAGCGCGGCAGCGTGGGTGCCTCGGGAGACCTGGCGCCGCTGGCGCACCTGGCGCTGGTGTTCATCGGCGAGGGCGAGGCCTTCTACCAGGGCCAGCGGATGCCGGCCCGCCAGGCGCTGGAGCGCGCCGGGCTGAAGCCGGTGGTGCTGGAGGCCAAGGAGGGCCTGGCGCTCGTGAATGGCACGCAGGCCATGTGCGCCGTGGGCACCCTGCTCCAGCTGCGCGCCGAGTCGCTCGCCACGGTGGCGGACATCGCCGGCTCCATGACGCTCGAGGGCCTGCTGGGCAGCCACAAGCCCTTCATCCCGGAGATCCAGGAGGTGCGTCCGCACGAGGGCCAGAAGGCCTGCGCGGCCCACCTGCTGACGCTGCTGGCGGGAAGCGATCTGGTGGAGACGCACGTCCACTGCAGCAAGGTGCAGGACCCGTACTCGCTGCGCTGCATGCCGCAGGTGCACGGCGCGGCCCGCGAGGGGCTCGCCTTCGCGCGGCGGATTCTCGAGGTCGAGGTGAACAGCGCCACGGACAACCCGCTGGTCTTCGTGGAGGGCAACCGAATCGTGTCGGGCGGCAACTTCCACGGGCAGCCCATCTCGCTGGCCATGGACGTGGCGGCGATGGCGCTGACGCAGCTGTCCTCGATCAGCGAGCGGCGCGTGGAGCAGCTGGTGAACCCGGCGCTGTCCAACCTGCCGCCGTTCCTGGCGAAGAACTCGGGGCTGAACTCGGGCTTCATGATCGCCCAGGTGACGAGCGCGGCGCTGGTGGCCGAGTCGCGCGTGCTGTGCCACCCGGCCTCGGTGGACTCGATTCCGTCCTCGGCGGGCCGGGAGGATCACGTGTCCATGGGCATGACGGCGGCGCTGAAGGGCCGGCAGGTGGCGGACTTCACGCGCACGTGCCTGGCGATTGAGATCCTGGTGGCGAGCCAGGCGCTGGACTTCCGGCTGCCGGTGAAGGCGGGCCGGGGCCCCCGCGCCGCGCACGAGCTGGTGCGCAGCCGCGTGCCCACCATGGAGAAGGACCGGGAGCTCCACCGCGACATCGAGGCCGTCTGCGAGCTCATCGACTCGGGCGAGCTGCTCCGGGTCGTGCGCGCCGCCACGGCGTAGGCACGGTCAGAAGGCATGGGGGCGGCGGCACTGAAATCCGCCGCCCCAGGCTTCCGGGCGAGAGCGCTCCGCGCGCTCAGATGCTGTTTCCGCCACGACATGGCCGCGGGCTCACCCTTATGCGGCTCGTGACCTTCAGACGTCAGCGTCCTTGACCTGCCTGGATGTGTGTGTTCCGGTCCTGAAGCCGCGCCGTTCCTCGTGGCGCTCTGGTGCAGGACTGGACGATGAACAAGCTGACGAAGCTCTCGATCAAGAAGTTTCGGAACGTTGCTCCGACCACACTCGAGTTCCGTCCTGGTCTCAACGTGCTACTCGGCAAGAACGCGGCCGGGAAGACGACGCTGCTTCGTTTGTTGTCAACGGCAGTCGGCGCCCCAGAAGAAGCGCTCAGGGATGACGTACTGGATTTGAGCTACCGCGTCTCTAGCGCAGCGCTCGAATTTGAGCACACGCTTGTGAGGACACGAATCGATGAGCCGACCCTTGGCCTTGAGCCGGGTCGTCCGGAGAGAGAAGAACTCTCCAGCATCCAACAAACCAACTCAATCGTCATTGAAAAGGACGGTGCGGTCGTCGCGAAAGCCCAAGTACTCGCAAATGAAGTTGTGCTCGAATTCGCCGGCAAACAGAGCCGAATACAGCAGCGTAATTTTGTATCACCTATTTCAGCGTTATCTCTGGCATTGAGCAGAGACAGAAACGACCCTGCATCAAAAGATTTGGCGGGAAAGCTCCTGTCGGCGCGAATTCAAAGCGCGGGCCGCATGGACGAAAGCCTTGATCGATTCAACAGGCTACTCAAATTCGAACTAAGGAAGGAGCGGCTTAAAGACAGCTCAAGAGTCATCTTCAACACCGGGGACGCTCCCCGATCCATGTATGCGATAGACCCAAATCTCATACCAGAAGACATGTCAGCAACGTTCTCGCTTGAGTTTCTTGAGCGTGCTGCGCATGTGCTTGGTTATGAATCCGCGAGCGCGCGATTCGATGTCGAACGCCTTAGCCCAGATCCAGGCCGGCAAATTGCACGCCTGAGCAATCTCCGGTTCTTCTTCAGACGGCCTGGCGAGGAGGTCTCCCACGATCTGCTCAGTTACGGTCAAAAGCGCTTGCTCACCTTCTTCGCACACGCAGACGCCTCACGAGACATCATCATCGCAGACGAACTCGTGAACGGCCTTCATCACGAGTGGATTTCGGCATGTCTGACCGAAATTGGTGACCGGCAGGCCTTCCTGACGAGCCAGAACCCACTGTTGCTCGACTTCTTGCGATTCGACAGCGCCGACGAAGTTCGTCGAACCTTCATCCTCTGCGAGCGAGCCACCGGTGAATCCGGTCCACAACTCATCTGGCGCAATCCCACCGAGGAGGAAGCCGAATCGTTCTTCTCGGCGTACCAGACAGGGATCCAGCGCGTCTCGGACATCTTGCTCACCAAGGGCCTCTGGTGACACGTCATGGAAGTCCGTGCCCGTATCCTCGTGCTGACCGAGGACTCTGGTGAGCAGGCCCAGCCAACCCTCCAGAAGCTCTTGAAGGAGGCGCTCAAGCTCGTCGATCCGAGCGTCGACCTGAATCCGAATCGTATCCGGCTCGAACCACTCCCCGAGAACGAACGCGCGCTCCTCGCTGTCCGTGCCAATCAATGGAAGGAGCAGCCGCCGACCATCGAGGCGATTCGTCTTCTCGAATTGATCGCGACCCGGCTGGTGGAACCGGCGGGATTCGTTGTCTTCCACTTCGATACCGACCGTGTGTGGGCCGAGCGCCACAACAGCGAGAACCGCCAGAAGTTCGAGACGATCATCCGAGAGCGCGTGCGTCGCATCCTGCGCGGTGACGTTCCGGCTCCACGGTTCGGCCCTCAGCGCCCGCGACCCACGCTGACGGCCGAGCAGATCGAGATGGCGCTGGGGCGTCTTCTCGTTCTGTCCCCCTGCTACAGCATCGAGTCCTGGCTCTACCAGGCAACGAAGGAAGTTCTCGCGTACTGCCAGGAACGCCACGATTCCGAAGCACATGTGCTGCGCATTCAGTCATGGTCCGCGGACCGGAAGCTCCTCGACGAGATTTCGCGACCCAAGCATGAGGCCCTGACTTGCGTGGGTGATCTCCACAACGAAGCCCTCGCCAAGGCATTCCCGGCAGAAGAGGTGTGGCTTGCC
Organism: Archangium sp.; assembly: GCF_057119385.1. Classification (NCBI taxonomy): domain Bacteria; kingdom Pseudomonadati; phylum Myxococcota; class Myxococcia; order Myxococcales; family Archangiaceae; genus Archangium; species Archangium sp. Next base: position 69,438 of record NZ_DBNGVP010000236.1, read on the forward strand.
GAGCGGTCATTCTTCGAGTCCGTCGAGCGACTTCGAGCCTGCTCCGCACTGGTCGAAGCGCTCGGGTATGGAGTCCGCTCGGCCGCTGCCCGGGCGGAGGGCCACGGGCCGCACGAGCCTTGATGGCGCGTGAACCGGCATGGGAAAAGGCGAGGATGGCCTCCTCGCCTTCCTCCGGTCACGTCATCCCCACGGAGATGAACGTGAGCACCGCTCAGGAGCCGCGTCCGTCGACCGGGCCCCGGAGGCGCCCCTACTACCCCGAGCTCGACGGGCTTCGAGGGATGTCCGTGATGCTGGTCGTCATCGGACACCTGGCCCAGTTCGTCCTGCGAAGTGGCGCCTGGGGCGGGAGCCTGGCCGCGATGGGGGTCATGATCTTCTTCATCCTCAGCGGCTTCCTCATCACGGACCTGCTGTGCCACGAGCACGCGGAGACGGGGACGGTGCGGCTCGGCGCCTTCTACGTCCGCCGGATCCGCCGGCTCATGCCCGCCTTCCTGGTGTTCGTGCTGGTCCTCGCCATCCTCATCCAGCTGGGCTGGGTCACGGACGTTCCCTGGTCGAGCATGGCGGCGTCGTTGGTCCACCTGCGCAACGTGTTCGGCCGGGGAGACACCAACGCCCACCTGTGGTCGTTGTCCATGGAGGAGCAGTTCTACGCCGTGTGGCCCCTGCTCTTCCTGCTCGCCGGGCCGAGGAAGGCGCTATGGGTCAGCCTCGTGGGCGTACTCGGGGTGAGCCTCGTGCGGGGCGGGATGATCGCCCTGAACGTGCTCGACTACAACCGGGGCATCTACTACCTCCGCCCCTGGTTCCGCTTCGATTCGCTCCTCCTGGGCTGCCTGCTCGCGCTGGCGTGGAATGGAGGGGAGCGGAGCAGGAGGCTCGTCCAGAAGCTGGTGGCCTGGTGCTCGCCGGTGGTGTGTCTGGTGGCGCTGACGCTGTGGTCGCTCCACGCGGAGATGACCGCGATGAAGCCCGTGTTCCTGCTGGTGCAGGGGCTCCTGGCCGCCGCGCTGGTCGCGGGATGCGCGCTGGGTGGGACGCACGCGTGGTTGCGGCCGCGCTCCCTCCGCTTCCTGGGACGCATCTCCTACTCCCTCTATCTCTGGCAGCAGCCCTTCCTCACCACCCGCACGCTGGACTGGGGCCCCCTGAGGGAGGCACCGCTGTGCGTCATGATGGCCTTCGCCGCGGCGCTCGCCTCGTATTACTGGGTGGAGAAGCCCTTCCGGGTGGCCCCTCCGGAGAAGTCCATCGACGAGCGGGCGCTCGCTCCGAATGGCGACGTTCGAGTAGGGTATGGGAAGCTGTGACGCCCCACTTGAACACCTCCGCGTTCCCCCCCATCAGCTTGGACGACTCCTTCTGGCCCCTGCTCATCGTCCAGATACGAGGCCCCGTCCCGTTCGCGCACTTCGAGGAATACCTCGCGCAGCGGCTCACCTACCTGCAGCGCCCCGAGAAGCACGTCACCCTCTTCGACATGCGGAACGCGCCCATGCTCTCCTCCGACGTCCGCCACCGTCAGGCGGAGTGGCTCAAGCAGCACGGATCCCTGCTCGATGCCCAGATGCTTGGTCACGCCCTGGTCATCACCTCACCGTTCCTGCGCGTGATGATGTCCACCTTCCTCAAGGTGCGGCCGCGCAATGCCCCCTACTTCATCACGCCCAACGTGGGTGACGCGGCGCGTTGGTGCCTCAAGGTGCTCGAGGAGGCCGGCAGCAACCCTCCCGCCGAGCGCATCAAGACCCACTTCGGGCTGAATCCCCACTGAGGTGGCGCTGGACACGCGGAAGTCGATGCGCGCGTAGTCGCGCAGCTTGAGCGCCCGGAAGGCCGTCACCGCCGCCCACTCGATGCGGCCCCGCAGATATTGCTCGCGGATCATCCGCACGCGGCGCGCCAGTCCCTCCATGTCCTTCTCCACGCTCCGCCAGATGCAGCGGAGGTTGCGCCCCGCGCGGTGGGGCGCATGAAGCAGGGAATCTGGGCCGCCACGCTCCCTCCCGGGGGCCCACTGGCCGCTGCCCCTGCAACCGCAAACCCATTCCCTGGTAGATACAGGCACACCACGTTGGTGCACGCACGCAGTCCCGGGGGGACATTCCATGAGCCATGACGGATCCGCTGTCTTGAAGCAGCCCACCCTTCCCCTTCCACCGAGGGTGTCAGGCATTCCACTCCTGGGCGCACTGCCCGCGCTGCTGAAGGATCGGCTCGACTTCCTGGAGGCGGCCCGCCAGCGCCATGGTGACATCTACACCCTGGAGCTCGGCTTCGCCGACGCCATCATCCTGGGCCACCCGCGGCATGCGCAGCACGTGCTGGTGGACCACGCGCGCAAGTACTTCAAGGGCGGCGCCATCTGGGAGTCGATGCGCACCTTCCTGGGCAACGGGCTGCCGGTGAGCGAGGGGGACTTCTGGAAGCGGCAGCGGCGGATGATCCAACCCGCGTTCCACCAGCAGCGGCTGATCTCCCTGACGGAGAAGATGGTGGCGGCCATCGACGAGAGCCTCGCGGGCTGGGAGCGGGCGGCCCGGACGGGCGAGCCCTTCGACATCGCCGAGGCCTTCTCCCAGATGACCATGAACGTGATGGTCCGGGCGATGTTCGGCAGCGGGTTGGAGACGGACGAGGCGCAGCGGGTGGGCCAGGCGCTGGCCTACATCATCGACTACATGATGCAGGGGATGGTGACGAACTCCCTGCCCGAGTGGCTGCCGGTCCCGGGCCGCGCCCGCTACCGGGAGGCGATCCGGTACATCGACGAGGTCGTCCTCCGGGTCATCGAGCGGGGCCGGCGGAGCGCCGAGGAGGACAACCTGCTCTCCCTGCTGCTGCACGCGGTGGATGGCGAATCGGGCGAGCGGATGACCAACGCGCAGCTGCGCGACGAGGCGGTGTCGCTCTTCGTCGCCGGGTACGAGACCACCGCCGTGGGCCTGGCGTGGGCCTTCCATCTCATGGCCCGCCACCCGGAGTCCTTCCAGCGGTTGCGCACGGAGGTGCGGGAGGTGCTGGGCCAGCGGGTGCCCGGCTTCGCGGCTCTGCGCCAGCTCGGCTACGCGCGCAACGTGTTGCAGGAGGCGCTGCGGCTGTACTCGCCCTCGTATTGGATTCCCCGCACGTCGTCGGAGGCGGACGAGATCGACGGCTTGCAGATTCCGGCGGGGAAGATGGTGGTCGTCTTCACGCACCTCATCCACCGCCACCCGGGCGTCTGGGAGGAGCCGCGGCGCTTCGATCCGGATCGCTTCACGCCGGAGCGCTCCGAGGGGCGGCACAAGCAGGCGTGGCTGCCCTTCGGCACCGGCCAGCGGATGTGCATCGGCAGGGAGTTCTCGTTGATGGAGGGGCAGTACATCCTCGCCCGCATCGCCCAGCGCTACGACGTGTCCGCCGTCCCGGGGCGGGAAGCGCAGGTGCACATCGGCACCAGCATCCGCGCGAAGAACGGAGTGTGGGTGCACGTGAAGCCGCACGCGCTCCAAGCTGGGAGAACCATGCTCACCGGTGCCTCGACGCTGCCCACCCTGGAGACGCCCCGCCTGCGCCTGCGCTGGATGACGGAGGCGGACATCCCCGCGCTCTTCGAGCTCTTCTCCCATCCCGAGGTGACCCGTTACTGGAGCTGGTCCGCGTACACCGAGCGGGCGCAGGCGGAGAAGCTGTTGGGCAACATCCACACGTTCTTCGCCGAGCGCTCGCTCTTCAATTGGGGCTTCGCCCGGCGCGAGGACGACCGGATCATCGGCACCTGCACCCTGTCGGACCTGAGCGAGCAGCACCGGCGCGCGAATCTCGGCTACGCGCTGAACCACGCGCACTGGGGCCACGGCTACGGGCGCGAGGCGGTGGCCCGGTTGGTGGAGTTCGGCTTCACCTCGCTCGAGCTGCACCGGCTGGAGGCGGACGTGGATCCGCGCAACACGAGCTCCATGAAGGTGCTCGAGGGCCTGGGCTTCCAGCGCGAGGGCTACCAGCGGCAGCGCTACTTCCTCAACGGAGAGCGCCAGGACGCGGTGCTGTACGGGCTGCTGCGGCCGGAATGGCGGCCGGGCTCCGCCGCCTCGTGATCAAGGCGTGGGCGCGGGCACCACCAGAGCGGCGTCGGCCCGCACCGGAGGAACGTCCCGCCCCTCGCCGAAGCCCAGCACCCACCACTCGGGGGCCTGCCCTCCCCGCTCCACCAGCGCTCGCTTCAGCTCCTCCACCGGCTCGTCCTCGCCGTCGTCCGCGAGCCGGAAGGCGCCGACGACAAGTAGGACAGACCGGGGAGGTAAGACGTTCCGCATAGCGCGAACCAACCTACCAGAAAGGGTGCCAACAAGAACGGATGCCTGGCGGCCAGCCCGTCACGCCCTGTCCCTGGCTGGCGGTCCCTGGTTGACTGGCCTAGCCTTGGAGGCATGAAAAACCTGAATTGCACCCCACGCCTCTGGGTAGCCGTGCTGGTGGGTGGGCTCGTTTCGGGCTGTGCAGCGGCCATCGCGTGCCGACCGGGAGAGTCCACGGTTGACTGCTGCATCAAGAAGTACCCGTTGACCGCGATGGAGAGTTGCACCGCCAGCCGCTCGGACGTGCTCCGGGTCCTACGGGACATTTCTCTGAGAATCGACGATGAGGAGTTCGAGAACAACGAGGACCTTCCAGATTGGAAGCAGACCTGCATAAAGAACTTCGTCCTTTGCCAAGACGAAGGCTGGGGAGGGCCCTGTTACGACTGCATGCGCTATTGCGAGGGCCAGCACAAATGGCCAGAAGCGATGTGCCCTGAGCCTCGTAAGAGCCCTGAGCCTCGTAAGAGCAAGAGGTAGGAGCGGAGATGTCCGACTGGCAGATGGATTGGGACCCCATTTGGGCGCTGGCAAGACGGGTCTTGGAGCAAGGCAAGCCCCTGGAACTCACCGATGAAACGCGCGCCCTTTTGCTGCGAAGCACCCGCGAGGTGGCCATTAGCGATGAGGATGCAGAGAGCGCTCTCCGCAGCCAGTCCACCGCTATGACGCTGCTACAGGAGGTCCGGCGGCGTATCCATGACGGGTCATCGCGGCTGAATCGTGCTCGAATCCGGGCCTACGAACTACGGGACGCGGGGGATCTCAATGGGGCACAGCAACTCATGCGCGACGTGCTGGCCGTAGAGGTCGTGCCCTTCTACCGGGAGCAGGCCGAAATTGCCCTGGAGAAGCTGACCGGGGTGGCGGAGGTACGCGCAACCGGGCAAATCAATCCGGACCTGAACGACCGGCCGCAACTCACCGCCCTCTACCAGCGCGTTCAGCAGGGACACGCCCTGGAACTCACCGACGACGTGCGCGCCCTTCTGCGCCGGATGGCCCCCACGGCAGCCGTCAGCGAGGCCGAGACGGAAGAATCCCTCAAGAGTCCGGATGGTGCCGAAGCCCTCATGGGGATGATCCTTTCTCGCTTGCGTGACGGCCAGAAGCGGCTCACACGTGCCCTGTTCCGGATGACGAGCCTCCGGGACTCGGGCGACCTTGAAGGTGCGCGCCAGCAGATGCGCGACGTGCTAGCCGTGGAGATCGTGCCGCAATACCGGCGGATGGCCGAGGAAGTGCTCAGGGGCTTCGACAGTCCGCCCCCGCAGTCGTAACACCCAGGGATTCTTCTGAGATCACCCCTCATGCACGTTGCTCCAGGCGCGGAATGTCCCGGGGCCCCAGCGCCACGAGCACGTCCAGGCCCCAGTTCGCCACCAGCAGGCCCGCGGCCCCGCCGAGCAGCGCCAGCACCGAGAAAGTCCGCCCGGGTGGGGACCCCTCCCGCCGCGCGCGCTTGCCAGAAGTGGGACACGTCATCCCATTTCCGGTGGGCCCTCGACGGGTGAACAGAACGGCGCCGCCGCGTTTGCTGAACTGAACGTTCCCGAGCCTGCCCGCTTGGCGCTCCCCGGCAGCGGCACCAGATTTCTCTTCCACGACAGGAGAACCCCCATGAAGCCGCTCGCCACGAACCGTCTGGTCCTCTCCAGGAAGCAGCACCGGGCCTGCACCCTGAGCATCTCGAGGGCAGAGCTCGAGCAGCGCCTGGGGCCTCCGCTCGCCATCGACGACGAGGGGGATGGCCTGGGCCCCCGCTACCGGTGGGAGTTCCAGGGCGAGTGTGGTCTCGAGGTGCTCATCGACATCCCCCGCGAGGCCTCCCACGGCGCGCGGGAGGCGGTGCTGTGGATGAAGCACCTGGAGGTCGAGCACGCGCTGGAGCACCTCGGCCTGTCCACCGAGTACGTGCTGTGGCGGGCGGACATGCTGGAGCCGCTGCCGCTGGAGGGCTGGGCCGTCGTGCGGCGGGACGGCGCCGGCAGCCGGTCCGACATCTGCGTGCTGTCCGTGCCGGACCACGCGGAGTGCCTGGCCCTGCTGCTGGAGGCGCGCTCCCCCGAGCAGTCCTACGCCATGGAGCTCCGGGGACTGAAGCCGGCGCCCCGGCGGACGCCCTCGCACCGCTGGGCCCCGTCGAGCCACGACGAGCACACCGCCGCCCTGTAGCGGGTGCGGCTCGCACGCATGCCTGATACACCGCTCCCCCGCGACCCCGAGAGCGGATATGCCCAAGCGCGCCTCCTCCAGCCGGAACAACCCCACCAAGCCCGTCGAGCGGGACATCATCCCGCCCGGAACGGACGTGCCCGACAGCGGCCTCTTCTTCAACCGGGAGCTGTCCTGGCTCGCCTTCAACAACCGGGTGCTCCAGCTGGCCGAGGACGCCTCGGTGCCGCTGATGGAGCGCGTGAAGTTCTGCGCCATCTACGCGCGCAACCTGGATGAGTTCTTCATGATTCGCGTGGCGCGCCTGCACGAGCAGGTGCGCAACCGCGTGGCCCGGCTGGTGCCCGATGGGGCCACCCCGGGCGACACGCTCGACAAGCTGCACGATCGCATCCTCGATCAGGGCCGGCGCCACAGCGACTGCTTCGAGCGCCAGCTGCGCCCCGCGCTCGCCGAGAAGGGCCTGCGCATCCTCTCCATGAAGGAGCTGGACGCCGAGGCGCGCACCCTGCTGGAGCAGCGCTTCCGCGAGCAGATCTTCCCCGTGCTCACCCCGCTGGCCATCGGCCTGGGCCGGCACTTCCCCTACATCTCCAACCTCTCCCTGAGCCTCGCGGTGCTGCTGAGGGATCCGGTGACGGAGACGGAGAACGTGGCGCGGGTGAAGGTGCCCAAGGAGCTGCTGCCGCGCTTCGTCCCGCTCAAGGGGGGCACCACCTTCGTGCCGCTCGAGGAGATCATCGCCCACCACCTGGACGCGCTCTTCCCCGGCATGGAGGTGTTGGACCGGGGACTGTTCCGCGTCACCCGGGACGCGGACTTCACCGTGTCCGAGGACGCGGAGGATCTGCTGGTGGCCGTGCAGACGGAGCTGCGCCAGCGCCGCTTCGGCGACGTCATCCGCCTGGAGGTGCAGGCGGGGATGAGCCCCAAGATGCTCGAGCCGCTCAGGGAGGCGCTCGCGCTGGAGCCCCGCCAGGTGTACGAGGAGCAGGGGCTGCTGGACTACACGGACCTGATGTCGGTGGTGTCCACGCCGGGCTTCGCCGAGCTGAGGGATCCGCCCTGGACGCCCGTCACCCAGCCGCGCCTGAGGGCCGAGAGCGACAGCGGCGAGGTGAGCACGGTGCTGTCGGCCATGCGGCGGGGGGATCTGCTCGTCCACCACCCGTACGAGTCCTTCGCCACCTCGGTGGAGCGCTTCGTCACGGAGGCGGTGGAGGATCCGGACGTGCTGGCCATCAAGCAGACGGTGTACCGCACCTCGGACAAGTCGCCGCTGGTGCCCGCGCTCATCCGCGCCACCGAGCGGGGCAAGCAGGCGGTGTGCATGGTGGAGCTCAAGGCGCGCTTCGACGAGCGCACCAACATCCAGTGGGCGCTGGCGTTGGAGGAGGCGGGGGTGCACGTCGTCTACGGCATCCCCGGCCTCAAGACGCACGCCAAGGCCATCCTCATCGTCCGCCGCGAGGGCGAGCGCGTGCGCCACTACGTCCACGTGGGCACCGGCAACTACAACTCCAAGACGGCCCGCCTCTACACGGACCTGGGGCTCTTCACCACGGATCCGGAGATCGGCGCGGACGTGGCGGACCTCTTCAACTTCCTCACCGGCTTCGCCCGCCCCAAGTCCTTCCGCAAGCTGCTGGTGGCCCCCATCAACATGCGCGAGGGCCTGCTGGAGCACATCCGCCGCACCATCTCCGAGCACTCCGCCGAGCGCCCCGCCCGCATCCAGATGAAGATGAACGCGCTGGTGGACCCGGCGATGATCCGCGCCCTCTATGACGCCTCGCGCGCCGGCGTGAAGGTGGACCTCAACGTGCGCGGCATCTGCTGCCTGCGCCCCAACGTCCCCGGCGTCTCGGACAACATCCGCGTCGTCTCCACGCTCGGCCGCTTCCTCGAGCACTCCCGCATCTACCTCTTCGAGCGCGGGAGTGGGATTCGCTGCTACATCGGCTCGGCGGACCTGATGCCCCGCAACCTGGACCACCGGGTGGAGGCGCTCACCCCGGTGGAGGAGCCGCAGCTGCTCGCCCAGGTGAGGGACTTGCTGGACCGGAGCCTCGCGGACAACACGCACGCCTGGGTGCTCGACGCGGACGGGACGTGGAAACGCCGCGCACTGGAGGGCGAGAAGCGCTGGTCCCAGGGCGAGCTGATGGAGCGCGCGGTGCGCATGGCGCAGGCCTCCACCGGACGGCCCCTGGCCTGACCTTCCGTTGCAACTGCAAGCATCCAGCGGGGTGAATCCCGGGGAAGAGCACGGGCGTGGGACGAGGGGCAGGTGGCGGGCGGACGATTGTGTTGGTGCCCCCGGAGATCGGATGATGGAGGCCCCGTCTTCCCGCGTGGGCCCATGTCAAACGATCCGCAGACCCCCGTCACCCCGACTACCCACCCGACCACGGACGAGAGCCTGGCCGAAGCGGTGGCGCATGCTCACAAGAAGCTGGAGCAACCGGCGATCTGGCCCGGCAACGTGCCCACCCAGGCCCAGGCGTTGGAGGTGCTGTGCGGCAAGCGCATGCTGGCGATCTCCCTGCCCAACGCCCGCAGGCTGCAGGAGAAGCTGACCCTGCCCGAGCGCGAGGCGCTCATGGACGAGGGCCTGGCCGATTCCCTGCGGGAGGCCGTCGCGGTGCGCTGGCGCCTGGCGGCGGCGCAGGATCTGCTGCTGACGGCCGGAGGCCGGGTGGATCAAACGGCGCTCGAGGCGCTGCTCGCCGAGGTGGACCGGGCCCTGGAAGCGCTGCGCGCCGCGACGCCCGCCTCTCCGGACATGGGGCTCGCCATTGATCGCACCTGGGAGACGCTGACCCAGGAGGCGGTGGACTTCTCCACCAACGTGAAGGCGGCCTCGGCCCAGCCGGCCACGCCCGCCCACCCGCATGCGGCGCCGAAGAAGCCCGCGGCCACCGGCAAGGTGACGTTCCAGGCGCAGGAGCCGGAAGCGCAGAACGGCCCCAAGAAGACGAACAAGATCCTGTTCGTGGGGCTGGGCCTGGCGGTGGCCATGGTGGCCGCCTACCACGGCACCCGGATGAACCAGGACACCGTGGCGCCGCCGGCCGCCTACAGCCACCCGGGCGCGCCGCCGGACACCGTGGTCATCCCCAACACGTCCAACGGCTCGCTGCTGGTGCGCTCGCTGCGCACGGGGCCCACCACGCCGCAGCAGGAGGCGTGGCTCAAGCAGCAGGAGGCCAGCGGCATGCAGCTCAAGCCCCAGGGCCAGGGCACCTGGCTCCTCGTTCCCGCCGCGAAGGCTCCGGCCACCGCGGGCAACACCACTCCGTGAATCCCACGGTCCTCTCTTTCCCGTCGCCTCGAAGGAGGCCTGTCATGGCGAACCGCAAGCTTCACCCCGTCCGCACCCGGCGGGGCTTCACCCTGATCGAGCTGATGATCGTCGTCTGCATCGTCGGCCTGCTGTCCACCGTGGCGCTGCCGGAGTTCCAGAACATCATGCTGCGCTCGAAGCAGGCCGAGCGGGAGCTGATGATGAACTCCATCATGCGCGTGCTCAACGAGTACACCTCCTCGCACGGTGGCAAGTTCCCGGGAGGGGATGAGCCGGACATGCCGTTCAATCCGGTGGAGGAGCCCAACGGCAAGAAGCAGCGCTTCAACATGGACCTGGGCCACTGGAAGGACCTGGGCTGGGCGCCCGACGGCCACCTCTATTACCGCTATGAGGTCGTGCTCAATGGCGACGGGGACCTGGTCATCACCGCCAAGGGGGACCTGAACAACAACGGGCTGGTCAGCTACAAGGAGATCAAGTTCCGGCTCCAGGGCGGCATGTGGCAGCGGATGTCCGAGACCGAGTACGGCGACCACTTCTGAGCGTCCCCCGGCACTCCGGGCCGCGGAGATGATGAACGCGGCCCCGGAATGAGGTAGGAGCGCAGTCCATGGGCGCTCAATGGAAGCACAAGGGCCGCACGGAGCACGCGGCCGCGAAGGGCAGGCTCTTCACCAAGCTGGTCAAGGAACTCATCGTCTCCGCCAAGGCCGGGGGGGCCGATCCCAACAGCAACCCCCGCCTGCGCATGGCGATGGACGCGGCGAAGAAGGCCTCGATGCCGCGCGACACGCTGGAGCGCGCCATCAAGAAGGGCGCGGGCCTGCTGGACGAGCCGGTGAACTACGAGGTGGTGACGTACGAGGGCTTCGCCCCGCACCAGGTGCCGGTGATCGTCGAGTGCCTCACCGACAACAAGACGCGCACCGCCGCCAACATCCGGTTGCTGTTCCGCAAGGGGCAGATCGCCACCAGCGGCGCGGTGTCCTGGGACTTCAACCGCCTGGGGGTCATCGAGGCCACGCCGCCCGAAGCGGGCGCGGATGCCGAGACGGCCGCCATCGAGGCGGGCGCGCAGGAACTGGAGCCCGGCGAGGAGGGCGGCACGCGCTTCCTCACCGCGCCCACGGACCTGGACACCGTGAGCCGCGCCCTGACGGGCATGGGCTGGACGGTGAGCGCGCAGAACCTGGCGTGGGTGGCCAAGAATCCGGTGTCGCTCGAGGGCGAGGCGCGCACCGAGGTCGAGTCCTTCCTGGAGGCCATGGACGAGGACGACGACGTCCAGAACATCTACGTCGGCCTCAAGTGAGCCCCGCGCCGCTGGAGCCACAGGAGCGGGTCCGGGCGCTGCTGAGCCGGGAGTCCTCCCCCACCCCGCTGCCGATGACGGCCCGGCGGGAGCCCTCGCTGTTCGGGCCTCCCTCGCTCCAGCAGCGGTTCCTCCCCTTCCTGCCGTCCCACCTCCAGCTCGCGCTGTCCCTGGCGGCCCGCTTCATGGCGCTGGCCAACGCGCGGCCGGGGGAGGAAGGACTGGCGGCGGTGCTGGACGAGGCCGAGCGGCAGGCCGCGGCCGGAGACCCCGAGTGGGCGAAGTACGCGCTGCGCGTCTTCATCGCCCACCACCCCGAGGGCCGTCGGCTGTCCGTGCCCCCGCTGCGGGAGCGGGCCCCCCACCAGGTGCTGCCCTCGGGGCGCCCCGAGGTTCCCCGGAAGGGCAACCCCGGCACGCCCGGCGCGGAGGTCTGGCTGGACTCCTTCCGCGAGGACAGCGGCCTCAACGAGCACGTGGACGCGTGGCCGGTACTGTACCCGGCGGAGGGCCACCCGGACCCCGCGAGCCCCGAGCGCCGCCTGCGCCCGGAGGGACGGGCGGAGCTGTTGGCGTCCCTGCGCCAACAGCTGCTGGCCCGCTACGACACGGAGCGGCTGGGGTTCGGCATGCCGCGCACCGTGCCCCTGCAGGACTACGCCTCCCCCATCAACGAGGCCTATGACGCGGGGCTGCCCGGCTTCGCGCCCCGGCCGCCCGGACTGAGCCCGAGGGACCTGCCCGGCTACGGCGTCACCGACCACGCCATGCGCCGCGACCGCCTCTTCACCGCGGCCTCCTCGGGACTGCTGTGGCGGGGGGAGACGCCCACCGTCATCGAACACCTGGCGCAGCTCGCCGACACGGCCGAGTCCAACCCGGGCTCGGTGGATGGCGAGGCCTGGGCGGATCCGCTCGGCCCCCATGGCGCGCACCAACAGATGGGGCACGTGCTGCTCGGCTGCCTGACGGCGCCCCAGGACAAGACGGGCCTGCCCGGGGTGCTCACCTCCCCGGCCACCGCGGCGAGGGATCCGCTCTTCTACCGCTGGCACCGCCACGTGGACGACATCCTCGACGCCTGGCAGAGCACGCACCTGCCGCCGTACGACGTGTCCGGCGGTCCCCAGGTGCTGGTGCGCAAGTGGCTCGGCGAGGGCATCTACCCGGCCCACCAGAGCCCGGACATCCTCCTGTGCTTCATCAAGGACATCCCCGGCGGGACGTCCCCGGACTTCGACGGGCAGCGGTGGGGCGAGGCCACCTTCGGGGGAGACTACTGGACCAGCCCTCCCCCCTCCTTCCGAGCGAGCACGCACGCGCTGAACACCTTCATGGCGCAGCAGGGGGGGCACCTGTCCTACGAGCCCTTCCACTACTTCTTCCGGGTGGAGAACCTGCTGCCGCACGAGCAGAAGGTGACGGTGCGCGTCTACCTGGCGGCGGATGCGTTCGCCGAGGATCGCCGCATGTGGATGGAGATGGACCGGTTCCACCACACGCTGCGGCCCTCGGAGCAGGCGGTCATCTTCCGGCCGGCGAGCCTCGCCTCGGTGGTGCACGAGCGCGGCTGGCCCGCGAACCTGCTGCTGCCGCGCGGCCGGCGGGAGGGCATGCTCTTCCGCTTCATGGTGATGATCACCCCGTGGGAAGAGCGGGAGCAGGAGCCGGGCTACCCCTTCAACCGGCCCGTGCCTCCGGGGCAGCGCATCGCGGACATGCTCACGCAGCCCCACCTGGCGACGCGGAACATCTGGATCCACCACGTCACGCCCTGAGCGCGGGCGGCGGCGTCAGTAGTCGCCCTTGCGCAACCGGTAGTGGAGCGCCTCGAGCTGCTTGAGCAGCTTGCCGCGCTCCTGGGAGAAGAGCTCGCGCGCGCGGGGCTTCTGCGCGTCGCTCAGCACCTTCTCCGCCTCCATGTAGGACAGCGTGTCGTTGTCCTGCATCTGGCGCAGCGTGGAGTCGATGCGCTCCAGCCGCTCGCGCCGCACGGCCCGCGCCTGCTCCGCATCCGGAGGCCCCATGCTGCCGCCCTTTCCCCCATGGGCGTCATGCGTCCCGCCCCCCATGTAGCCCCCGTGCCAGGGCCGGTTGTCCTTCTTGCTCTGGGTCCGCAGGACGTCCAGCTGCTGCTGGAGTCCGATGTTCTTCTCGTGGAGGCCGAACTCCAGCTGCTCGAAGCGCTCCACCTGCTCGGGGGTGAGGGCCAGCTCGGCGCGGTGCTCGAGCAGCACCGCCAGTGAGGACTTGAAGGCCATGGCCGGGGCCTCGCCCTCGCGCTGGGACGCGGTGGAGCGGGCGCAGGCGGCGAGCGCGAGGGACACCCACAGCAACAACATCGTGCGAGTCATGCCGCCGATGGTGCCATGAAACGGTGCCATGAAATGGTGCCATGAACTCCCCACTGGGGAAGGACGTCCGGGCCCCCTAGAGTGCGGGCATGGCTCCAGCCCCATGGCCGCTCCGCCGGATCGAGGCGCTCGTCTTCGTGACGGTGTTCCTCGACCTGGTGGGCTTCGGCATCGTCATCCCGCTCCTGCCCTTCTACGTCCAGTCGATGGGCGGCTCGGAGCTCACCGTCGGTGTGCTGCTCGGCAGCTTCTCCTTCACGCAGCTGCTCGCCACCCCGATCCTCGGGCGCTTCTCGGACCGGTACGGCCGCCGGCCCATCATCCTGATGAGCCTCGCGGCCAACGCCGTCGCCATGGGCCTCTTCTCCCTGGCCAGCTACCACCACCTGCTGCCGCTCCTCTTCGTCTCGCGCATCCTGGCGGGCGCCACCTCGGGCAACATCTCGGCGTGTCAGGCCGTGCTCGCGGACGTCACCCCGTCCGAGCACCGCGCGCGGGCCATGGGCCGGCTCGGGGCGGGCATCGGCCTGGGACTCGTCCTGGGCCCCATGATCGGCGGACAGCTCTCCCAGTGGGGCGCGTGGTTTCCCCCGCTGGCGGCGGCGGCGCTCGCCCTGCTCGGCGCGCTCGGCGTGCTCGTGGCCATGCCCGAGACCCATCCCACCCGCTCCACTCCGGCGAAGCCCCCCTCGCGGCTGAGCGTCTTCCACCGCTCGCCCCGGCAGCGCGCGCTGAGGCTCATGCTGCTGCTCTACTTCTTCGTCTTCCTCTCCATGACGACGCTCCAGGTGGCCTTCGCGCTGCTCGCCCAGGAGCGGCTCGGCTGGGGCGCGAAGCAGGTGGGCTACATCTTCGCGCTGGTCGGTGGGCTGGGGCTCGTCATCCAGGGAGGCCTCATCGGCCCGCTGTCCAAGCTCGTGGGCGAGGTGCGCCTGCTCATCCTCGGCACCCTGCTGCTGTGCGCCGGGATGCTGGGCGTGAGTGTGGCGGCTCAACCCCTCCCCCTGGTCGCCTCCGTCTTCCTGCTCGGCACGGGGCTCGGCCTCATCCAGCCCCTCCTGGGGAGCCTGGCCTCCCAGGCCGCCGATCCCTCGCTGCTCGGCCTGACCCTCGGGCTGGCGCAGTCCTCGGGAGGTCTCGCCCGCACCGTGGGCCCGGTGGCCAGCGGCGCGCTCTACAAGACCCTGGGCGCCAGCGCGCCCTTCACCGCGGGAGCACTCATCGCGCTCGGAGCCACGGTGCTCGGAGCGCTGCTGAAGCGGGAGGGACTGGGAAGACAGCGCGGCGCCGGAGCCGCGGCCCGGGATGTCCGCTGAGTCAGCCATGGGGGGGAGGAGTGCGGGACGAACGTGCCGCACTCCTCACGGGTGGAGAATCAGCGCTTCGCTCGGATGACGCGGAGAGTCGAGAGCGTGCCGGAATCGGACAGTGGACGGCACCTCGGGACGAATGGTGGCGAGCAAGGCAGAGGCCAGCTTTCCGAGCCCCCTGCGAAGGAGCTGACATGGCAAGACCTTGTTCATCACGCGGGTTCATCCCGTGCGCGGCGTTCCTCGTGCCGTGGTTGGGATGGATTCTGCTGGTGTCGACACCTGCACGCGGCGCGAGCCCGGTCCTGCCGGGTGGATTCTCCGACGAGGTCTTCATCTCGGGGCTGGAGGTGCCCACGGCCTTCGTGCCCCTGCCCGATGGCCGGTTCCTCATCACGGAGAAGGAGGGAGTGGTACGGATTCATGAGAATGGCGTGCTCCTGCCCACGCCCCTGCTCGACATCCGGGAGCGGGTGAATTCCACCCATGATCGTGGGCTGATGAGCCTGGCGGTGGACCCGGAGTTCGCGGCGAACGGGTTCATCTATCTCCTCTACACCTACGATGACGACGCCTGGGACGACTTCGAGCCCAAGGTGGGACGGCTGGCGCGGTACACGGTGGTGGGCAACACCGCCTCGCCCACCAGCGAGGTCATCCTGTTGGGCACCCAGGTGGCCGCCTCCTGCAATGACCTCCCCGCGGGGTCGGACTGCATTCCCTCCGACAGCCCCTCGCACAGCATCGGCCACCTCGAGTTCGCCCCGGACGGCACGCTCTTCGTCACCCTGGGGGATGGGGCCGAATTCTCATTCGTCGACGACAACGCCCTGCGAGCGCAGGACCTCGATTCGCTCGCGGGCAAGCTCCTGCACATCACCCGCTTCGGAGAGGGATTGCCCACCAATCCGTTCTGGACGGGAGAAGCCCGGGCCAATCGCTCGAAGGTCTTCAGCTACGGGCTGCGCAATGCCTACCGCTTCCACCTGCGTCCGGACACGGGCCGGCCCTACCTGGGAGACGTGGGCTGGGGCCAGTACGAGGAGCTCAACGTCGCCACGCCAGGGGCCAACTTCGGCTGGCCGTGTTACGAGGGCCCCGAGCCCCAGGGAGGCTACGCGCCCAAACCGGCCTGCCAGGCGCTCTACGCCCGGGGCGCCTCCGCGGTGAAGCCACCGCTGTACTTCTGGAGCCACAACGGTGGAAGCGCGTGTGCCACCGCCGGGTTCTTCTATACGGGCACGGACTACCCCTCCGCCTACTGGGGCGCCTTCTTCTTCGGAGACTACGTCCAGAGCTGGTTGCGCACCCTGCGCGTGGACGAGAACGACGACCTGGTTCCTGGCAGCGTGACCTTCTTCGCCGATGCCCACACTCCGGCCGCCATCAGCCCGGGACCGGGCGGAGACGTCTACTACGTGGCCATCGCCGAGGGGCAGGTGCGCCGCATCCGCTACACGGCGGGGAACACGCCTCCCACGGTGGTGGCCTCGGCGGCTCCGAGCAACGGGTATGCGCCGCTGCTCGTGCGGTTCTCGAGCGAGGGGACCGGAGACCCGGATGGAGATCTGCTCGAGTACAGCTGGGACTTCGGGGATGGCACGGGCTCGAACCTGGCCCATCCGGAACACACGTACACCGCCAACGGGGACTACACCGCCCGGCTGACCGTGAGCGACAGACGCGGCGGCACCCGCTCGGCGAGCGTGGCCATCGTCGTGGGCAACCTGGCGCCTGTCGTGACCATCACCTCGCCCGCGCACGGCTCCTCGTTCAAGGTGGGGGACGTCATCACCTGGTCGGGCGAGGCGAGCGATGCCGAGGATGGAAGGCTTCCCGCGGACAGGCTCTCGTGGATCGTCACGTTGCACCACTGCATCCAGGGGACGTGCCATGCCCACCCGTACAGCGCCTCCACGGGCGCCAGTGGGAGCCTCCTCATTCCGGACCACGGAGACGAGTTCTACTTCGATCTCACGCTGTCGGCCTCCGACTCGGGGGGCCTGACGGCCAGGCACACGGTGAGCATCTACCCCCGGACGGTGCAGCTGACACTGGAGACGGTCCCCTCCGGCCTGAGGGTGCTCCTCAACGGGCAGAGCGGAACGGCCCCGCTGACACGCACGGCCGTCGCCGGCTCGCGCAATACCGTGAGCGCGCCCTCGCCACAGGAGCCCTATGAGTTTCAGGGCTGGTCGGACGGAGGGGCGCTGGAGCATCAGGTCGAGGCGGGTGAGACGAGCGCCACGTACACGGCCACGTTCGCCCGGCCCGTGCCGGCCGAGTGTCCGGAGGGACAATTCCGGGCGGAGTACTTCAACAACCCCTGGCTCGGCGGCGAGCCCGTGATGGTGCGCTGCGAGCCGGCTCCCCTCTCCTACGACTGGGGCCTGGACAGCCCCGCGCCAGAGGTCGCGGCGGATCACTTCTCGGTGCGTTGGACGGGCTGGTTCTCGCTCAACTATGGAACGTACCGCTTCACCGCGCGGGCGGATGATGGGGTCCGCGTGGATGTGGACGGCTCCCGCGTCATCGATGCCTGGCGGGATCAGGGTCCCACGACGTACAGCGGGCTCATCTTCCTGTGGAAGGGCCGCCACCGGGTGATCATGGAGTACTACGAGAACGGTGGCGGCGCGGTGTCCCAGCTCGGCTGGCGCCGGCTGTGAGGGGAAGGCGGAGGAGGGCTCGCGCCGGGCCCTCCCCCGCCCCGGCCTTCCACGTCAGTGCGTCACTCGCACCTGCTCACCATCATCTCGCCGCCGTTGAGGGTGGCGTTGATGCGGAAGCTGAACACGTAGTCACCGGCTTCCGGAATGGCGATGGAGGACTCGGTGCCATTGCCCGCGGCGACCGCCAGGGTCTGCTCCGTGGCGATCACCACCGCGGCGGAACTCTTCACCGCGAACTCCTTCGACCAATCCGCGCTGGCGAACTTGAAGGTGTAGGCGGTGGGCACCGGCTCACGGACCACCACCTGGTAGAGATTGTTTCCCTTGTAGACGAAACGGCGGCTGGCCGGCGTCGCGCCGAAGTTCTCTCCACCGGCATAGCTGCCACGGATGAACATCTCCTTGTTGAGGGGCCCCAGGCCCTCGACGGCCGGAGTGTTGCAGCCGGCCAGCGGTCCCTCGCCCGAGAGATCACTGCCCTCGCCCACCTGCGGGCCCTCGGCCGTCGGCGAGACGATCTCGAAGAACCTGGCTTCGAACGGCTTCAGCCGGAGCTCGTAGTTGCCACCGGAGCCCACCACCTCGGCCCCATCCAGCAACCCGGCGAGCGCCCCGGCACTGCCAATGGCCGCTCCCGCCACGGTGATCACCGCCGGGTCCGCCTTCGTGTTCAACACATACAGGATGTGGTCGGTGCCCTTGTCCTTGCGATCGATGTAGACGTTCGTGTCCGAGAAGATGTGCGTGCGGCTGCCATTGGCCAACGCCGGGTGGGCATCGCGCAAGGCCATCAGCGCGGCCACGTGGCTCTTCAGGCTGGCCTGCTCGGCCGAGAGCACCGCGGGCGCGCCGCCGACGGTGGACGGAACACCTTCCACGATGGCGGCGGTGCGGGAGACATGGTCATCGCAGCGCCCGTTGACGGCACACGTCGCGTTGCTTTCACGGGCCGAGAACCCCGGCAGCTCCTGGCCGATCTCATCGCCGTAGTAGAGGGTGATGGGACCGCTGTACGAGGCCATGAAGCTGAAGGCGGCCTTGTGGCGCGCCCAGTACGCCTCGCTCGTGGGGTCCGCCAGGGTTCCGCGCTGGAGCAGATCGCCGAAGCGGACCACGTCATGGTTGGTCAGCATCAGGTTCGGCATGGCATGCGCGGGGTAGGCCAGCTGGCTCAGGTAACCCGTATGGAGATTGCTCGCCGCGCGGTTGCCCGTGCCACTCTCCTCGACGGCGAGCGTCTGCACCAGGCTGTAGCGCACGGGGAAATCGAACACGGACAGCAGTCCGGGGCTCGCGGTGGTGCCATAACCCTGGCTGGAGATCTCCCCCGCGCTCCGCCAGATCTCCCCCACCATGTAGCCGAGCGGATGGACCGTCTGGCCGGCCTGGTTGGTGTAGCTCGTGCTGGCCGCGGCGTCGGCGACGGCGGCGCGAAGGTCATCCCAATACTGCACCGGGACCTGATAGGCCTGATCCAGACGCCAGCCGTCGATCTGGTACTCGGTCACCCAGTGCGCGGCGACCTCCTTGAAGAACTCGAGGTCGTCCGGATAGACGGCGGACCGCCCGGTGTCTCCCTGGGAGCCACCGGTGGTGGAGACCTTGCGGCCCATGGGCGAGGCGTAGTCCTGGGCGTTGATCTTGTAATGGCCGAACACGCCATCGAGAAACACATACATCCCCCGGGCATGGGCGGCGGCCACCAGCTCCTTCAGCTTGTCATGGGTGCCGAAGTGGGGGTCGACGTTGAAGTAGTCCGAGGCGAAGTAGCCGGTGGCATCGAGACGATCGGCCCAGTCGTTCTGGCCGGCCACGCGTACGCTCTTGAAGATCGGGGTGAGCCAGACGGCGTTCACGCCGGTCGATTGGATGTAATCGAGGCTGTTGATGATTCCCTGCAGGTCTCCCTTGTGGGGGCTGGTGCCATAGCCGGTGTTGTAATTCGCGGTGCTGTCGCCATCGACGAAGGCCTCGACCATGATCTGATACAGGCGCAGGCCACACTCGGCCTCGCCGTTGCCCTTGAAGCAGGCCAGACGGCTGTCGGCCCGGGCCGCCGCGGTATTGACCGTCACCCTGTAGGCCGCGGGCTCGGGGGCGGGCGGTTGGGGCTCGGGCTCCCCTCCTCCGCCATTGCCGCCACGGCAGGAGGAGAGGACACCGGCCATCGCCAGTGCGAGAAGAGAGGGACGCCACTGCATGAGGGAAGCTCCTGGGGTTGTGGTCCTTGGGTCGTTGGATGCGCTCATGGCGCGCGACCGTAGGCCACAGTCGTTGGGGGAGCAAACATCCCTGGGCACCCCCACCTCCCCTGGGACCCCAGCTCCTTGGCCTGGCAATCAATGGCCTGGCAATCAATGGACTCCCAATCAATCACTGGCATCCATGGATGCTGATTTCCGCGAGAAGCCGCGGTGCGCGGAATCCATTTTTGTGCTAGAGAAAACGATTGACCGGGTTGGCAAGGGTACCGCGGCCCCCACATCAAGCGCATGGCGCCGCGCGCGGAGGACTTCATCGTCCTGCAGCCGGGCGAGAGCGTGTCCGGCACCGCCGCCCTCTCCGGTCTGTATGATCTGCGCGAGACCGGCAACTACACCATCCGCTTCGCCGCGCAGTCGCTCAGCCACCACAACGTGGTGCTCACCCGCGCCGCCCAGCTCGACTCCAACGCCGTGAGCCTGTTCATCGAGGGCCGCCCCAACGCCGAGCCCGGGCTCCAGGCGCTCGGCACCGTGTCCGCCCTGGGCGTGACGGCGGCGAGCAACTGCTCGAGCACCCGCGCCTCGGCCATCTCCACCGCGTTCAGCTCCGCCACCACCTACGCGAACAACACCTCGAGCTACCTCAACAGCATCTCCTCGGGGACCTCGCGCTACACCACCTGGTTCGGTGCCTACTCCAGCACCAACCTGTCCACGGCGCGCAGCCACTTCACCAACATCAAGAACGCGTTCGCCTCCGCGGCCGTCGTGGTGGACTGCAGCTGCACGGACACGGGCACCTACGCGTACGTGTACCCGGCCTCTCCGTACAAGATCTACGTGTGCGGCGCCTTCTGGAACGCCCCCAACACGGGCACGGACTCCAAGGCGGGCACCCTGGTGCACGAGATGAGCCACTTCAACGTGGTGGCCGCCACGGATGACTGGGCCTACGGCCAGAGCGCCGCCAAGAGCCTGGCCTCCTCCAGCCCCACCAAGGCCTTGGACAACGCGGACAACCACGAGTACATCGCGGAGAACAACCCCGCCCTGCCGTAGCCCGCCAGGCGGCGCGCGTCATCACGAAGGTCGGCGAGTCAACCCCACGGTCTGCCGTGGGGGTGATGGATGCCCGCCCCCGAATGGCGCTACTGAGGCTCTTCCTCCATCCACCTCTCCGGGGGGGAAGAGCCCATGCACGTCTCCCATCAGGCCGTCCGGACCGTCGCCTCCAGGAGCCTGGCGCTGCTCACCTGTCTGGTGGGAGGCATGGCCCTGGCCCAGGGGACGTCGGTGCTGTTCGGCACCATCCTCGACGCCTCGACGCGGCAGCCCGTCCCGGACGTGGTGGTGACGGCCCGCTCTCCCAGTCTCCAGGGGGAGCAGGTGGCCGTCACCGATGCCTCCGGCCAGTACCGCCTCCCGCAGCTGCCCTCCGGCCGGTACACGCTGAGCTTCGACAAGGACACGTACCGGCCCTTCTCGCGCGGCGATGTCACCCTCCGGCTGGGCTACTCGGTGCGCGTGAACGTGGAGCTGCTCCCCGACTCGGCCTTGAGCGAGGAGATCCTCGTGGTGGGGCGCGCGCCCACCATCGACGTGGGCTCCACCTCCACCGGGCTGAACGTCAACACGGAGCTGCTGCGCAACATCGTCGTCGTGGCGCCAGGCGGAAAGAACGCGGCGGCGCGCTCCTTCGAGTCCGTGGCGGAGCTGGCGCCCGGTGCGAACGCGGACCCCTACGGGACCTCCCTCAGTGGCGCCACCTCCCCGGAGAACCAGTACCTCATCGATGGCATCTCGGTGAACGATCCCAGCACCGGCGTCAACGGCACACCGCTGAGCATCGAGTTCGTCCAGGAGGTGAACGTCCTCTCCGGTGGCTACCTGCCCGAGTTCGGCCGCGCCACGGGAGGCGTGGTCGACGTGGTGACGAAGTCCGGCTCCAACGCGTTCCACGGCTCCGTGTTCGGCAACTACACGCCGGGGACGTTCGCCACGGGGGGCAGGGAGATCCGCCAGGAGGTGGGCGCGATCTCCGGCCGGGAGTCCCTGTGGAACCTGGGAGACCTTGGCATCGAGCTGGGCGGTCCCCTCCTCCGGGACAAGCTCTGGTTCTACGTGGGCGTGGCGCCCTCGTTCACCCGGTACCAGCTCGAGCGCAACCTCAACGTGCGGGTGCTCGACGAGAACGGGGAGACGCTGCAAGACGAGGAGGGCTTCACGCGGACGCGGCGCATCGAGGGGACGCAGCGGAACTTCTTCGCGGACCAGCGAGCCCTCCAATACATCGGGAAGCTGACGTTCCTGGCGAGCCAGAACCACACCGTGACGCTCTCGGTGTTGGGCACCCCCGGCTCCTCGGGCGGCCCGGGGCGCTTCTCCTTCCTCGCGGACAACGGTGCCCCGGAAGTCACCGTCATCCAGGGGGCGCCCGAGGCCCTGAGCACCCAGCGCTTCAGGAACGGTCTGGACGTGGGACTCAAGACGTCCTCCTCGTTCTTCAACAAGCACCTGCTCCTGGACGTCACGCTGGGCTGGCACCACCAGGAGAGCGCCATCCGTGCCTCGGATGGCTCGCGGGCGGGCAGCAGGCAGGGGCTGTCGGAGCTCCCCCAGGTCAGCTGGGAACGGCGCAGCCCCTACGAGCACGCCCTCCAGGATTTCGAGCCGCTGCCAGACCCATCCGTCTGTGGCACCACCCCGGAGGAGGCAGCGCAGCTCTGCCCGGTCTTCGGCTACGTCACCGGCGGCCCGGGCGCCCTGGAGGAGCGGACGCTGGACCGCTACCAGGGACGGCTCGTCGGAACTTTGCTGGGGCGGGCCGCGGGTCAGCATGTGCTCAAGGCGGGCCTGGATGCCGAATGGACGCGCTACGACCACCTCCGGGCGGTGAGCGGCGGAAGTCTGATGTTCGAGTCGGAGGAAGGCGCCTACTTCGAGGACGACACCCAGTACGGCTACCTGCTCGGCCCCGATCAGGCGCGCCTCCTCCGCTCCTATCGAGCCCTCTCCAGGTCCAACACCCTGGGTGCCTTCGTGCAGGACAGTTGGAGCGTGCTCGACCTGGCCACCTTCAACCTGGGCGTGCGCTATGACACCCAGTGGCTGCGGGGAAGCAACGAGCTGGCGCTGGTGCTCGCCCACCAGTGGTCACCCCGGCTGGGCCTCATCGTCGACCCCACCCGCTCCGGCCGCTCCCGGCTGTACGCCAGCTACGCGCGCTATTTCGAGACGCTCCCGCTGAACCTCATCGACAACGCCTTCCCGGGCGCGCCCCAGGTGCTCTCACGCAAGAGCGCGGAGGTCTGCCGTCCCCTGGAGCCAGCGGCCAGGGAGGCGTGTTCCTCGGACCTCGCGCGGCTGCCCTACCAGGTGGACATGTCGCCCCTGGACCCCAGCCGGCTGTGGCGGGTGGAGGGGGCGAACAGCCCCCTCGTGGACCCGGACATCCAGCCTCAATCCACCACGGAGTGGGTCGCCGGTGCGGATTACGAGCTCTTCCCCTCCTTCCGCATCGGCCTCTCCTATACGCACCGCTCCCTCGACAAGGTCGTGGAGAGCATGAGCCGGGACGAGGCGGGGACGTTCCTCATCGGCAATCCGGGATATGGCCTGGGGCAGGACTTCGAGAAGGCCACGCGGACGTACGACGCGGCAACCCTCCTCCTCCAGCGCACCTTCGCCGAGCAGTGGCTGTTCCAGGCGAGCTACACGCTCTCCTTCCTGCGCGGCAACTACGAGGGCCTGTTCCTCAGCGAAACCGGTGAGCTGAACCCCAACAACAACACCGACTTCGATTCTCCCTCGCTGTCCATCAACCGCCAGGGCCCGCTGCCGGCGGACCGCACGCACCAGTTCCAGGTGTTCGCCGCCCGGGAGTTCGTGTTCGGACCGGACCTGGGCATCCAGCTCGGCCTCTCCTATTTCGGCGGCTCGGGAACGCCCTACAGCCATCTCGGCTCGCACGAGGTGTTCGGCGGAGGCCAGGTCTTCATCCTCCCCCGCGGCTCCGCCGGACGCCTGCCCTGGCTCCACCGGATCGACAGCCGTCTGGCCATTTCCTACAGGTTGACGAGAACCCTGACGGCCTCGGCGGGCGTGGATGTGTTCAACCTCTTCAACTTCCAGGCGGTCACCGCCTATGACGAGCAGTACACGCTCCAGGACGTCCGCCCCCTCCCGAACGGGACGCGGGAGGATCTGCCGGAGCTGAGGCGCACGAATGGCGATCCGCTCGAGCCAGGAGAGCTCAACCCGAACTTCGGCAAGCCCGTCAGCTACCAGTTGCCTCGTTCCTTCCGGTTCAGCGCCCGGCTGTCCTTCTGATGTGGCCAGCGGTTGTCAGGAGATTCCCATGACCCGGCATTTCCCGAGCAAGCGCCTCCTGCTTCTGACGGCGGCCTCCGCCCTCGCCGCATCCTGTGACACGCGGCAGCCCTCCCTCGGCTGCCAGGTCCAGGGAGTCGACTGGGTGGCCACCTACAAACCCGTGGGCACCAGTACCTGCCCCGAGCTCCCGGGCGAGAGCCTCGGACTCCAGGCCTATACCCGGTCCACGGGAGAACGGCTCCTGGCCCTCAAACCGCAGACGCTCAATGACATGGATGCAACGGATGAGCTGGATCCCGAGCACCCGCCCTACTCGCTCGGCGTGCTGCCGGCGGAGGCGGATGCGGAGGGCTTCTGCACCATCCCCTCCCTCTCGGTCGCGGAGAAGCATGTCCCGGAGGATCCGGAGCAGGGGCTTCCCGCGGATGCCCTCTATCGTTGGAGCAACGTCCGGATCGTGACGCGGCCCGAGGTGCCGGGGACGCAATTGATCGCGGACCTGGAGTACACGGCGGATGGCTGCACCGCCCGGTACGAGGCCTGGGCCATGTGGCCCGGGGACCTCGACTGCGCGGACGCGGACGCCCCCGACACACCAGACGAAAGCCTTTGCCAACAATCCGAGAGGATTCCCCCCCGTTTCGCCGTCACCTGCGACCCCGTCCTGCTTCGCTGCGTCCCGGCACGGCGTCCGCCTTCTACCCACCCGTAGCATCCCCCTGCACTGACTGGGAAACCCGCTTCCCCAGAATCCACCCCGGGGAGCATGGAGTGTGTCGTCGCCACTCCTCTCCGTGCCATGGCACGTGCGCTGCTGACGAAGCCTCATCCATTCCAACCTTGGGAGGAAGCGATGAGGCAGCAAGTCATTCAGTGGATGCTCGCGGCATGCGTGCTGGCGGGCTGTGGCGGTGCGGTGGAAGATCTGGCGGGAAGCGAGGAGACACTCGCACCGGCCGAAAGGGAGGACCCGGCGCCCGTTCGATACGGGCCCCAGGTCATCGCGCCCACCCACCAGGATCTCTCGGAGCCGTTGCGAGACCTCCCCGTGCCGCCCGCGAAGCCGCACGTGAACAGACCGCGCCTGCGCCGCCCTTTCCGCCAGTCGTGGCATCCCCCTCCCCCCTTCGAGGATCCCATCATCCAGCGCCACCCCGGCGCCTGGAAGATCCCCGAGCTCCTGCTGGAGGTGGAGGGCATGGGCCAGGGCTTCGCCGGGCCCGATGGCCCCTTCACGGTGGAGCGCTTTCCAGCGGATCCCGCCGGGGATGTGGGACCCGAGCACTACATGCAGATCGTCAACTCCAGCATCTCCGTGTTCGACAAAGGCGGGCGCGTCGTGTTCGGGCCCGTGCCCACCCGGATGCTGTGGTACGGCTTCGGGGGTCCCTGCGCCGACCCCCTCCGTGATGACGACAGCCGGGATGGAGATGGCGTGATCCGGTACGATCACCTGGCCGACCGCTGGGTCGTCACCCAGTTCATCCTCGAGCCCAATATCAACCGCTACCACGAATGCGTGGCGGTGTCGGAGACGGGAGATCCCACCGGCCGCTACCACCGGTATGCCTTCAGGTTCGAGGCCCCCAATGACTACCCGAAGCTGGGGCTCTGGCCGGACGCCTATTACATGACGTTCAACATGGAGGTACGGGCAGACCTCACCATCGCGCGGGTCTGCGCCCTGGACCGGGCCCGCATGCTGGTGGGTGATGCGGCCGCCACGCTGCAATGCTTCGACACGGATTCCTTCGGGCTGCTTCCAGCCGACCTGGATGGACCGAGGCCGCCGCCCGCGGGCTCCCCCCACTTCACCTTCGGGCTGGGCGAGGACTCCACCCTGGAGATGTGGAAGTTCCACGTGGACTGGGACGAGCCGGCCCGCAGCAGCTTCACCGGTCCCCACCCCATCTCGGTGGTGCCCTTCACGCCCCTGCTCTGCGAGGAAGGCGGCGAGCAGACGACCCGCTGCGTGCCCCAGCGAGGCGACGGGGCGCCCGCGTTGGACTCCCTGGGGGACGTGTTGATGAACCGCGCGCCCTACCGCAACTTCGGCGGCCACCAGTCCGTGCTCCTCACCCACTCCGTCTGGGCGGACGAGGATCGCGGCGGCATGCGCTGGTACGAGCTCCGCCACCCGGAGTCTCCCATCGTGTACCAGCAGGGAACCTACGCACCGGATTCGCACTACCGCTGGATGGGCAGCATCGCCTCGGACGGGATGGGCAACATCGCCCTGGGGTACTCCATCTCCAGCAGCAAGCTCTACCCCTCCATCCGCTACACCGTCCGGCGGGCCTCGGATCCCCTGGGGAAGATGGGCGGCGAGAAGACCCTGGCACGGGGCCACGCCTCCTTCGTGCTGAACAACTGGGGAGACTACAGCTCCATGAACGTCGATCCGGTGGATGGCTGCACCTTCTGGTACACGAACATGTACCTGAACGCACCGGAGGCCGTACCGGAGTCAGCCAGAAGAGAGGAAGAGGAGGACATGTTCAACCTCGACTGGAGCACGCGCATCGGTTCGTTCCGGATGCCGGGGTGTGATCTGCTGGCGCCCACGGTGACCCTCCTCTCGCCGGGCAACGGCGCCACGGTGAGGGGCGAGGTGGAGGTGCTCGCCCTGGTGAAGGACGACGTGGGCGTCATCCGGGTGGTGCTCTCCGTGGACGGGCGGCCGGTGGACACCGACAAGTACGCGCCGTACCGCTTCGAGTGGGACAGCACGAAAGTGCCCGACGGCCGCCATGAGCTGCTCCTCCAGGCCTACGACGCGGCCGGCAACGTGGGCCAGGCCTCGGTGACGGTCATCGTCGCCAATGAGGTGTGTGGCACCACCGCGCAGCTCCTGGCCAACCCGGGCTTCGAGGATGGCCCCACGGGCTGGCGGGCCACGGCCGGCGTCATCAGCCACATCACCAGCCCCACCCTGCCGGCCCATACGGGCGCCTGGCGGGCCTGGCTGGGCGGCTACGGCAAGCGCCACCGCGACACCCTCTCCCAGGAGCTCTCCATTCCCGAGGGAGCCTGCGGCGCCGAGCTGACCTTCTGGCTGCGCGTCCACACCACCGAGACGGCCTCCAGCGCGCGGGACACCCTGACGGTGCGGCTGCTCGACCCCCGCGGCCGCACGGTGGCCACCCTGGCCCGCTATAGCAACCTCGATGCGGGCCCGGACTACACGCAGCGGAGCTTCGACCTGAGCGCCTTCCGCGGGCGCACCCTCCGCATCGTGTTCGAGAGCGACGAGGATGCCTCGAGTGCCACCGGCTTCCTCATCGACGATGCCGGGGTGAACGTGCGGGTCCGCTCGACGCTCGTGAAGCTCGGAGAGAGCAGCGGGGCCTCCGCCCGGCCGTGAGGAACGCAGCTCCCGGGGAGCCGGCGCTGGAAGAGTCCCGCGCCGGCTCTCCGTCTTCCCTTTCAGGGATAGGGAGGGCACCTGACCGCCTGCGAGCTGTTGCTGGCACAGCCCGGCAGCTGGAAGGATCTGATATGGGTACGCCAGAACGACTGGATGCTCCGTCCCCTCGTGTATTGCGCCGTGTACCAGAAGGTGCAGCCGTCCGGGTCGACGTTCAGGGTGCTGGAGGTCGACCAGTTCGGGAATTCCTGGCGATCCCCTCCCAGTTTGAGCTCCTTCTCCACCCGGGCCATCGTCCCCCGCGTCGCCCTGGGTCCCGTCGCATCACAGCTCGTCGTGCGGCCGGTATAGAAGAGGGAGGGAGGACGATCCCTGCCGGTCACGGTGTAGGCCAGGGCGATGTTGCCTGCCTTGTCGAAGGCAATGCTGCCCAACCACCGGTAGCCATCATCCGGCGCATAGGTGCCGTATTGATAGGGTTGACTCGCGGGCCAGTCCTGGGGAGCCGCGGGCAACCGGATCTCGTACCAGCGCAGGGCACTGCCCCGGGTGGAGTCACCGGGCCTGTTGATGGCATGGGTGAGGAGCACGGCCTGATGGTCACCGAAGTTGCGGTAGGGCGCGCGGCCCGACAGCTTGTACTCCAGCGGATTGAGCCTCACGCTGGAAGACTCCCGATTCCTCGTGGCGTCCCACGGCTTCACCTCGAATTCCATCTGGAAGCGCTCCACCCGGAGCTCGTGGGGGCCGATGAGCGTG
The DNA here is from genome assembly GCF_057119385.1 of Archangium sp. NCBI lineage: Bacteria > Pseudomonadati > Myxococcota > Myxococcia > Myxococcales > Archangiaceae > Archangium > Archangium sp. The sequence goes on from NZ_DBNGVP010000236.1 coordinate 97,582, forward strand.
CTGGCGTGGCGCGGCTCCGGCGCGTTCCAGTCCACGAACACCTTCCAGACCCCCAGCCGGTTGAAGAAGTCATAGGTCCTGGACGTCATGGGGACCCGGGGCCGCGTCTGGCGCAGGGAGAAGACATGGAGCGGTGCGCCCACGGGTGGCGCCTCGGAGTCCCCGGGCGTCGCGCCCATGTCCAGATCGGCCGCCAGCAGATCCTGGTAGTGTTTGACATGGGCGTCCAGATTGAAACACAACATCCTGGCGGACCTGCCCTCCAGCATCTTCGCCTGCTCCATGGCGCAAATCCTCGCGCGGCGCGGGTGGATCTCGCCGTCGGCGCCAACCGAGGACATGGTGGTCGTCAGGTAATAGGCATCCCTCCACACACTGAGCTTCGGGAAGGCGTTGAACCCCTCGAACGTGGCGACATACCGGAAGTACGAGCCGGTGGGGTTGGACGTCTGCGACACCGCCACGCATTGGTAGTGCCTGTCCCGGTTCGCCCACGAGGCCTGGACGTCGGGCGCCAGGTCCGCCGTCGAGACGGTTTCGATGCGCGTGCGTGCCGCGGCGCGCACCGTGCCACGGTAGGTGATGATCCACCGCTTGTTCAGGGAGTCATAGCGAACCGTCCCGTCGGTCAGCGAAGGTCCTTCGCAAGGAGTTCCAGCCCACAACCGCTGGGCGGGCAGAGGCCCCGCGATGATGCCCCCGCGCCGTTTGTCGAACACGGCGATGGTGTCGTTGACGGCCTGAACGTAGTAGTCGGAATCGACATCACCGGAAGGAGCCGGTTGCTCATGGAGGGAACTGAAAGATGAAAAGTCCCTTCCCAGACCCGGGAAGCCGGGGCCTCGCAAATCGTCCAGGTCCAGTCTGTTGAGCTCACTCTTGGGCAACGTCGCGAGGGTGCCAGGCGTGCGGCGCGGCCTCGGGATGTTGAGGATGCGGATGGGCCTTCTGCCCGCGTTCGGCCCTCTGCGCACCTCACTCAGTGGAGTGGGCGAGAGGCCATGCCCGTCGAAGGGGATGGCGAAGGCATCGCGCTGCTCCACGGGGACGTGCATCGCGGTCACCGGATCATCCGGATCGTCCGGCATCCCCCCTTCCGCGACGTCCTCCACGTCCTCCACCCACTCCTCGCCCCCGCAGCCCGCCAGGACACAGGCCACGACCAGTCCACAACGAATGAGGGACTTCCGCATGCGCTTCTCCTCTCCGTGGTCCAACGAGCCACCACGGAGAGCAGCCGGTGTGCCATGACGCCATCACCCAGGCGGGGACAGCGGTCTCGCGCCCGGGGGCAGGGATGAGGAACCCGCGTTCCACCTTCCATGATTTTCCGGGAATACATGAGGAGGTACAACAACCTGGGAGTGCATTCCCTGACAGAGCCACACGCCGGGAATGTCACAAATGGGCCGGGCGCAGTCCCTTCCTGAGGGAAGGTGTGCCTACCTTGAAGCATGAGGGGCACCGGCCGAGCGCCTCCCGGGAAGAGCGAGCGCGATGAGGATGGAGGATGTTCGATGTATTCCTTTCCCATAACAGCCAGGACAAGGCGGCGGTCGAGCTCCTGGCGGAGCGGCTGAGGTCCGAGGCCGGGCTGCGTCCCTTCCTGGACACCTGGAACCTGGTGCCGGGCACGAGGTGGCAACCCTCTCTGGAAGACGCGCTGGAGAAGAGCCAGTCGGTGGCCGTCTTCTTCGGGCCCTCGGGCGTCGCGCCCTGGCACAACGAGGAGGTGCGGGTCGCGCTGGCCAACGCGGTGAGGACCCGGGATGAGTACCGCGTCATCCCCGTGCTCCTTCCCGGTGCGAGAGCCGAGGAGGTGACGGGCTTCCTGGCCCAGCGCACCTGGGTGGACTTCCGGGCGGGGCTGGAGGATGCCGCCGCATTCACCCGGCTGGTGGCGGGCATCAAGGGCCAGGCCCCCAAGCAGGACACCTTCCAGCTCCCCGACGAGCCCGCTCCCTACCGGGGCCTGCTGCCCTTCGGCAAGCGGCACGCCCGGTTCTTCTTCGGACGCGAGCAGGAGATAGAGACGGTGCTCGCCAAACTGAGACACTCGCCCTTCCTCGCGGTGGTGGGGGCCTCGGGGGTGGGCAAGTCCTCCCTGGTGCTCGGCGGTGTCCTCCCCCGCCTCGAGGCCTCTGGCCTGGGGGACGACACCCCGCTGCGCCTCCGGACGATGACTCCGGGAGGCCGTCCCCTCCGGGCCCTCGCGGACCAGATCGCGACACTGGGGCCGCCCGAGGCCCGCCTGGCCACCGCCGATGCGATCCACGAGCGCCTGGGCTCGGAGCGCGATGCCTTCAGGACCGCGGTGTGCACCCTGACGGCCGACCAACCCGGCACCTTCCTGCTCGTGGTGGATCAGCTCGAGGAGCTCTTCACCTATTCCGCGGACGGAAGCCTCTCGAAGTCCGCGACGGCCTTCCTCGAGAACCTGCGGGATGCCGTCGAGCACGGAGGCGGCGCCCTCCGCGTCATCATCACCCTGCGCGCGGACTTCTTCGAGCGCTGCCTGCGCATCCCCACGCTGCGGCTCCTGCTGCAGGATCGCGAGGTGTTGCTGGGGAGCATGGGGCCGGAGGCCCTGCGGGATGCCATCATCCGGCCCGCGCAGGCCGTGGGGGCCTTCCTGGAGAAGGGGCTGGTGAGCGCCATCCTGAAGGACGTGTCCCAGGAGCCCGGCTCGCTGCCCCTGCTCGAGCATGCGCTGTATGAGCTGTGGCGGGCGCGCAGCGGCGCCTGGTTGACCCTGTCCGCCTACGAGGCGAGTGGCGGTGTGGCGGGAGCGCTCCAGCGGCGCGCGCAGGCCTGCTACGAGGGGCTGAGCCCCCTGCAACGGGAGATCGCCCGGAGGCTCTTCCTGCGGCTGACGACGCTGGGCGAGGGCACTCCGGACACGCGGCGGCGCATCCTGTACAGCGAGCTGAGCTTCCCCGGGATGCCCGCCACCGAGGTGGAGCATGTGCTCCAGGCGCTCTCGGGCCCCGAGGCCCGGCTCATCGTCGTCCACGAGAACACCGTGGAGGTGGCGCACGAGATCCTCATCCAGACGTGGACCACCCTGCGCGGGTGGCTGGACGAGAACCGCCGGGAGCTGAGCATCCACCGCCGGCTGACGGAGGCGGCCAACGAGTGGACGGAGCACCAGCGGGACGCCAGCTACCTGTACACCGGCTCCCGCCTGCTGGAAGCCGAGGAGTGCTTCTCGGGACGGCCCGAGCCGTTGAACGAGCGCGAGCGGGAGTTCCTGGATGCGAGCGTGGAGCACCGCGACGAGGAGCGGCGCGCGGAGGAGCGCCGGCGTCAGGCGGAGCTCGAACACTCGCAGCAACTCGCCCGGGTGGCGGAGGCGGGCAGGCGGGCCGAGGCGGCACGGGCCCAGGTGGCCCGCAGGGCGACGCGGAGATTGCGCGTGCTGGCCCTGGTGCTCACCCTGGGCTCGGTGGGCATCTTCTCCTTCTGGAGGGAGGCGCGGCAGGAGCGGGATGAGTCCCTCTCGCGCGAGCTGACGGCCAATGCATTGCTGGAGCTCAAGGAGGAGCCGCAGCGCAGCCTGCTCCTCATCCAGCAGGCGTACCGCATCGCTCCGACGGAGCAGGTGGCGAGGGCCCTGTCCGCGTGGGAGCTCGAGCCGGCCCTGCTGGTGCTCCGGGACACCACCAACCTCGTCAGCCGCGCCGGGTTCCACCCCGATGGCACACGCATCATCCTGTCCAACAGCGAGGGGACGGTGCGCATCTGGGACGTGGCCTCCGGAAGGCCCCTGGTCACCTTGAGGAGACACACCCGCCCGGTGGGAAGCGCCCGGTTCGACCCCGACGGCTCCCGCGCCGTCACCGCCAGCCAGGATGGCACGGCACGCATCTGGGACGTGGCCTCGGGCAGACCCCTCGTCACCCTCGAGGGGCATACGGATGCGGTCTGGGATGCCCGGTTCAGCCCGGACGGCCAGCGCCTCATCACCGTGAGCCGTGACGGCACGGTGCGCACCTGGGATGCGGCCTCGGGCAGGCCGCTCCACATCCTCGCGAGGCGTCCCGAGGAGGTGGGGTTCGCCCTGTTCAGCCCCGACAGCACACGCGCCGTCACCGCCAGCAACGATGGCACCGTGCGCGTGCTCGACGTGGCCTCCGGCAGGCTCCTCACCACCCTGTCGGGACACCGCGCGGAGGTGTGGGAGGCCCGGTACAACCCGGCGGGCACGCGCATCGTCACCGCCAGCGCGGATGGCACCGCGCGCCTGTGGAACGCGGACTCCGGCAGGCTCCTCGCCACCCTCGTGGGGCACACCGGCGCGGTGCAGGGCGCCACCTTCAGCCCGGATGGCACGCGCATCGTCACCGCCAGCGAGGATGGCACCGCGCGCGTGTGGAGCGCGGACTCCGGCAGGCTCCTCACCACCCTCGTGGGGCACACCGGCCCCGTGGTGGAGGCGGGTTTCCGCCCGGATGGGGCGCGCATCGTCACCGCCAGCGAGGATGGCACCGCGCGCATCTGGGATGTGGCTTCCGGATTGCTGCTCACCACCCTCTCGGGGCACACCGACGCGTTGCAGGGCGCCACCTTCAGTCCGGATGGCACGCGCGTCGCGACCTCCAGTCTCGATGGCACGGCGCGCCTCTGGAATGCCTCGGGGAAGGTCTCCACCACCCTGCCCGGCACCGCGGCGGACTTCAATGCCGAGGGGACGCTCGCCGTCACCACCGGAGATGATGGAACGGCCCGCCTCTGGGATACGGACTCGGGCAGGCTCCTCCTGTCCCTCTCGGGGCATACCGGCGCCGTGCTGGGCGCGACCTTCAGCCCCAATGGCTCGCGTATCGCCACCACCAGCGATGATGGGACGGCTCGCCTCTGGGACGTGGCCACCGGCAGGCTCCTCGCCACCTTCTCGGGCCACACCGGAGAGGTGTGGTCCGCCAACTTCAGCCCCGACGGCGCCCGCGTCGCCACGGCCAGCACGGACGGGACGGCACGCCTGTGGGACGCGGCCTCGGGCAGGCCCCTCGTCACCCTCTCGGGCCACACCAGCCTGGTGTCGGATGCGAGCTTCAGCCCCGACGGCGCCCGCGTCGCCACGGCCAGCATGGACGGAACGGCACGCCTGTGGGACGCGGCCTCGGGCAGGCTCCTCGTCACCCTCTCGGGCCACACCACCGGCCCGGTGGAGGAGGCCCGGTTCAGCGCCGACGGCATGCGCGTCATCACCACCCACCAGGAGGACACCCCCTGTCTCTGGGACGCGGCGTCCGGTCAGCTCCTCGCCAGGCCCTTCGGGGAGGCCAGCCTGCTCCGGGGAGCCATCCTCAGCCCCGATGGCTCGCGGCTCTTCACCCGCAATGGCAACGGCACCATCCGCATCTGGACGCACCGGCTGTGGGAGCCCCTCGAGACGCAGCTCTCGAGCTGGAGCGCCGGGCGGGACCTGACGTGCGAGGAGCACGTGCTCTACCTGCACGAGAAGCGCGACTGCCCCCCCGCGGAAGCGCGAGCCAGTGGCTCCACCCGGTGACCCGGGCGCTCACCTCCTCGAGGAGCAGGCGCTGGCCACGAGGCTCACGACATGACGCGCGGGCCTCCATCTTGTGACGGGTCCCTCTCGAGTGAAAGGCATGTTCGATTCTGTCCAGGGCCGTGGGCAGAGCCCCAGGTCTCGCATCGTCCTGAGCGTCCTGCTCTCGCTCGTCCTGCATGCCGGCGTGTTGCTCCTCGTGTTCAGGTCCCTCACGCGGCCGCCCCCACCCCAGCAGGAGGTGCTGCGGGTGTCGCTCCTCCCAACCTCGGGGCCGCCCATGGCCGCCCCTCCTCCTCCGCCTGCCACCGTGGCGCACGGGACGACGCCCCCCCATCAGCCGGGAGGGAAGAAACCAGACGCCATCGTCCGGCCCAGGAGCCGCCCCCAGGAGCCACGGCTCCCCGAGGGAGAGCCCAAGCCGGACGCCGGGAAGGAAGAGAGCCCCGGGGAGATGGCGCACGGAGGAGCGGGTGAGGCGGGCAACGAGGCGATGGGCGGCGTGGTCGGAGGCGTGGTCGGAGGCATGGTGGGGGGCGCGGTGGGCGGTGTGCCCGGTGGCCAGGTGGGCGGTGTACCCGGTGGTCAGGTGGGCGGTACGGGAACGGGCGTGCTGCCATTCAGCACGGGAATGACCCGCCCGAGGAAGCTCTCGGGTCCGAAGCCCGAGTACACCCGCGAGGCGCTCGCGGCCCGCGTCGAGGGGGTGATGATCGTCAGGTGTGTCATCACGCTCGAGGGCAGGGTCGAGCAGTGCCGCGTCCTCAGGTCCCTGCCGTACATGGAGCAGGCCGTGCTGGATGCCCTCTACGCCCAGCGCTACCAGCCGGTGACGTCCCAGGGCCACCCCATCGCGGTGGACTACACCTTCAACATCCGCCTGAGCCTGCCCCGCTAGAGGGCGGGTGTTACATTCGGTGCCGATGAGCCTCGCCCCTCCATCTGCCGCCCCCGCACTGTCTGAACTGAGAACCTCCCCCGAGGACTCGGACCAGAAGCTCGCCGCCCTGCTGCGCTGGCTCGAGGACGGCGGCGCCCGCTTTCCCAAGCTGCACATCGTCCGGCAGGAGAACGGCGAGCGCTCCGTGCTCGCCCGGGCCGACATCTCCAAGGGAGAGGCCGTCCTCCAGGTGCCTCGCAGCCACCTCCTCACCCTCGAGGCCGCCAAGAGCTCCGACATCGGGCGCCTCATCCAATCCCACGTCAATCCGGACAACGAGGAGCTCTACCTGGCCTCCGCGCTCCTCCAGGAGAAGCACCGGCCCGGCTCCTTCTGGAAGCCCTACGTGGACACCCTGCCCGAGGCCTTCCCCCACGTCCCCCTCTTCTACAGTGAGTCCGAGCGCGCCCTGCTCGAGGGCTCCTTCCTGCTCACGCTGCTGGAGTTCCAGCACTACACGCTCCGGCAGGACCATGCCCTGCTGTGCCAGAAGGTCCCCGGCTACGAGCGCTTCTCCTTCGAGGAGTTCGTCTGGGCCCGGCTCTCCGTCTCCTCCCGTAACTTCGGCCTCAAGGTGGGCGGCCTCCAGGGGCGAGCCCTCGTCCCGCTGGCGGACATGCTCAACCACCGCCGGCCTCCCGACGTTCTGTGGGACACCTCGGCCGATGGCCAGTTCTTCGTGATGACCGCCCAGAACGCCGTGGCCACCGGCCTCGAGATCCACGACAGCTACGGCGCCAAGAGCAATGATCTGCTCCTGCTCCACTTCGGCTTCGTGGCCGAGAACAACGAGCAGGACGAGGTCTTCCTCTCCCTGGGTCTCCCCGAGGGCGCCGCGCTGGCCTCCGGCAAGCAGAAGCTGCTCGGGCTCTCGTCCCCCACCGCGCGCCAGCCCTTCAAGGTGCCGCTCCAGTACGAGCACGCGTCCACCCAGCGGATGTTCTCCTTCCTGCGCGTGGCCTGCGCGGCGCCCCTCGAGCTGCCCAGACTCGCCCCCCGGCTGTTGACGGGCCTGGGCTCCCTCAAGCCGCTGGGCGTGGCCAACGAGGAGCGCGTCCTGCGCGCCCTGGCCGCCGCCTGCGAGGCCCGGCTCGCCGCCTTCGACACCTCCTTCGAGGAGGACGAGCGGCTGCTCCGCGAGGAGACGCTCGCCCACAACGCCCGCAGCTGCATCCTCCTGCGGCGCGAGGAGAAGCGGATGCTGCGCGCCTGGCTCGAGCTGACCCGCGCCAGCCTGGAACTGCTGCGCATGCCTCGCGCGGAGCTGGAACGGCTCGCCGGGCTCCCCCAGTCACCCTGGGGCTGGTTCGATCGCTACGTCCGCGAGGCCGTGCTGGAGCTCGTCCGCCGCGCGTAGACGTCATCGCGCGGCCGCGCCTCCCACGAACACCGAGGGCAGCATGGCGCTCACCCCCAGCTCGGCGGAGAGCGCCTCCAGGGCCCCCGGGGACAGCCGTGGATCCTGCCGCAGCTGACCGAGCACCCGGGCCGACTCCACCACCCCGGGGCTGGCGCTCCGCACCTGGGCGACGAAGGCCGCGGCACACAACAGAGCCCTCGCGACGCGCCCCGCGGGAGGCGAGGAGTCGTGCCCCGCGAGCAGCACGGCGGACAGCACGTCCCCCAGCTCCGGGAACCCCTCCACCAGGCGGAGCACCCGCTCCCGCGAGGGCAGGACGAAGCGCCGGGGCTCCTCCAACCGCGCCGCGAGCACGAGCGTCCGGGCCGCCATGACGGCCAGCGCCTCCTCGCCGCAGCCTCCGCCCAGCCACGTCACACAGCGGCGGGTGAGCCGGACCAGCAGGGGCGCCATCTCCGCGCCCCCTCCCACCAGCTTCAACGCCTCGTCGAGCAGCCGTGCCTGCAGCTCCTGCGGCGTCACCGGGCGCTGTGTCCGGGGCGTCTCCCGCATCTCGTCCGGTGCCTCGTCCGGCGGCTCTTCCGAAGTCTCCTCGAGCGCCGCATCCGGAGGCGGAGGCGGGCCCACGGGGTACAGGGGCAGGGCCTCCAATCGCGGCGGCATGCGATCGGCCAGGGAGAGCTCCTCGCCCTGCCCGTCTCCCCCCACCTCGAGAAACGAGCGGTGCGCGGGGAACAGGCGCCCGAAGAGGCTGGCGATGTCCAGATGATCCACGCCGAGCTGGCGCTCCTCGAGGAAGGCCCGCAGGGTGTCCGCGAAGGCACGCGCCGAGCCGAAGCGGGCCTCGGGATCCGCGGCGAGGGCCTGGAGCAGCACGGTCCAGAGCGAGGGCGGGCACCCGGGCAGCGGCTCCAGGGCGCGCTCGTCGAAGGCACCGATGTGACGGAGGGCCTGGGGCGGCGGGCCCGCGAAGAGCGGCCGTCCCGCGAGCAGCTCGTAGAGGATCAACCCGAGCCGGAAGACATCCCCGCGCGCATCCGCGGGGCGGCCCCGGGCCTGCTCGGGCGTGAGGTAGGGCGGATTGCTCCGGGAGGCCCCCCCGGTGTCCACCAGCTTCACCTCGCCCCCCCGGGAGATCCACACGTGGCTGGGATGCAGGCCCCGGTGGCGGGCGCGCGCCTGGTGGAGGCTGTCGAGCCCCTCGGCCACCTGCAGCACGATGAAGCACATCTCGCGCAGGCCTATCACCATCCCCCGCGCCCGCGCCGCGAGCACCGCGCCCAGCTGCTCCCCGTCCACGAGCTCCAGCACCCGGCAGGGCAGCTCCCCGCTCAGGCCCGCGTCGAGCACCCGCACGACATTCGCATGCCCGGGCCCGGTGGCCCGCGCCGGGCCCAGGAAGAGCTCCACGAAGGAGGCATCCCGGGCGAAGCCGGGCAACAGCCGCTCCAGGATGACGGGCGAGACGGCCGGTGACTCCAGAGTCCCGGGCCCCGGGCTCCGGGCGAGGAAGGCCTCGGCCACGGGGTTCACCGCCAGTCTCCGGATGATGCGATAGGTACCCACGAGCGCCCCCGGCGTCCCGCCACCACCCGCGTGCCTGGCCCGGCTCCCCTTCGGAACCGGCCAGCCCGGGCCTCGCCTGGAAGCTAGGAAGCCCCCCCGCTCCGGCACCCCTCCTCACGGTACGGGTTGCCAGCCATGCAGCGAACGCTGGCTCGCCCTCCGAGCCTTCGAGCCGGGCAAAATTCCAAGAAAGTCGGGAACTTGAGGGGCTTCCGAGCACGTGGTACGACCTCGGAAGGCGTGCGACTTTTCGCCTTGATTCCCCTCACGGAGCCGGTTTCCCCATGAGCGAGCGCAACGATCTGCCGAGGATGCCCTCCTCGACGTCTCCCGGTGTGTCCTCCCCCGGTGTCCCCGTGGGCACCGTCAGCCTGGGAGGCTCCCCGACCCGTCCGGTCGCCACCGAGGCCCTCGCCTCCAACCTGGCCACGCTCCCCGCGGCCTCCACCAGCCCCGAGCAGGACGCCCGCGAGCGCATCGCCACCCTGGAGCGCGAGGCGCGGGCGCTCGGCAACGAGCCCCAGGCCGCCCTGCTCTTCCATGAGATCGGCCGCCTCTACGAGGATCCCCTCAAGAACCCGCGCAACGCCGCCATGGCCTACAACCAGGCCTACCGGCTCGCGCCCCGGTTCCTCGCCAACCTCCGCGCCGCGCGCCGGCTCTTCGCCGACGTGGGCAACTGGCAGATGGCCGTCCAGCTGCTCGAGGCCGAGCTGAACGCCACCGAGACTCCCGGTGATCGCGCCACGCTCCTCTTCGAGAAGGGCACCCTGCTCGAGGAGCGCCTGTCGCGCGAGGCCGACGCCACCGACGCCTTCCACCAGTGTCTGGAGCTGCGGCCCCAGGATCCCTCGCTGCTCACCCAGCTCGAGGCCATCTATGCCGCGCGCAATGATCATGCCTCGCTCGTGGAGGTGTACCGGCTGCTGGCCGCCGCGCTGGAGACGCCCTCGCTGCGCGCCCACTACCTCACCGCCGCGGGCCTGGTGCTCGAGGAGCGCCTGAAGCGTCCCAGCGAGGCCGCCGCCTGCTTCCGCGAGGCCTTCACCCTGGACCGCACGGACCTGCTCCTGCTCAACGCCCTCAAGCGCGTGGCCCTGCGCGAGGGCCGTGCCGAGGAGCTGCTCGAGGTGCTCACCGCCGAGGCCGAGGTGCTCGGGCCCCAGGGCGCCCCCGCATGGCTGCAGCTGTGCAAGATGTACGAGCGGCTCGGGCGCAAGGAGGAGGCGCTGGCCGCGCTGCTCGACGCGCGCCGCGTGAGCCCCAACGAGTCCCTCATCCTCGCCGCGCTCGCCAACATCTACGAGACGCGCCAGCGCTTCGAGGAGCTCGCCGACGTGCTGCTCGCCTGGGTGGGCTGCATCAACGACGAGAGCGAGCTGGTGGCCATCAACCTGCGCCTGGCGGCCCTCTACGAGGAGGA